>JAJFJH010000035.1 GCA_021774155.1 Nitrosomonas sp. | reverse complement strand
TTTCACCAACATCGGGTAGAGCATTTCATCGAACATCGCCTGCGTACCGTGCACTTGCAAATCAGACTGGCCAGAAAGATTCTTGGCTGCCGCTGAAAACTCATTATGAGCTGCGGTGTTGATGAGATGAATGGAAAACCCTAGCGCAATACCTAGCGCGATAGCAATAATAGTCGCCACTGCTTGCCACCGATGTGCACGCCACTCACCAAACAGTAACCAACGAAATAATTGATTGCTATTCATTGGTCAGGCTGTAAATCTGCTGGACTCAAACCTTCTTTTGTCAGTATCAGCACACGATCTGCCATTGCTGCAGCTGCCTTTGAGTGCGTCACAATAATGCCAGATGCGCCATTGGTCTTGATTTCATCACGCATTAACATCAGTACTTCATGCGCCGTATCAGGGTCGAGATTGCCCGTTGGCTCATCGGCCAGCACTAATTTTGGATGATGAATCAATGCGCGTGCAATGGCAACACGCTGCAATTCACCACCTGACAGTTGGCGCGGAAAATCATTACCACGCCCTTGCAAGCCCACACTACTCAACATATTTTCAACGCGCTCCGTCGAAGCCCCATTGAGTAACAGTGGTAAGGAGATATTCTGACTTAGCGTCAAATGTGGCAGGACATGAAACGCCTGAAAGATAAAACCAAATGCCTCGCGTCGCAATCGCGTCGCGGCATCATCGTCCAAAGAAGAAATCGCCACATTACCGATTAATAGTTCACCCGAATCAGGCGTATCCAGTCCAGCGATTAGATTTAATAAGGTTGATTTGCCAACACCGGAGTCACCCATAATAGCCACATACTCACCCGCATTCAGCGTATAGGACAAGTCGGACAACACTTGCCGCCCATCGGTATAGCCTTTGTTGATGTTGCGTAGTTCAAGCATGATCACCCAGAAAAGTTGTTTTGCATGTTAATCACTCTAAATTTATGCTTAAATGTAACACGCAAACACTACATTTTTACAATACGCTGGAGATAAAAACATGGCAAAAGCAAGTGCTCGTCACATTTTGGTAAAAACCGAAGAAGAATGTATTAATCTAAAAACTGAAATTGAGAATGGCGCTGAGTTTGATGACTTAGCTAAACAACACTCGCAGTGCCCTTCAGGCAAACAGGGCGGCGATCTTGGTGAGTTTGGCCCAGGACAAATGGTTAAAGAATTTGATACCGTTGTTTTTAGTGCCCCAGTTGGTGAAGTCCAGGGTCCCGTAGAAACACAATTTGGTTTTCATTTACTTGAAGTAACTGATCGTACTGATTAAGGCTTTCTCGTCATTTGAAACACAAGGGAGCTACTAAGCTCCCTTTTTATTCTTATTTTCCCTTAGAAACACGAATGACCACCGACTCAAATACCAAGCGAACCCGCTGGCAAGCCATCAAAATGGCTGCCGCTTTCATTGCGCCTTATAAACGCCAGGTTGTTTATAGCCTACTGGCTTTATTCTTCACGGCGACCATCACCTTATCCATTGGCCAGGGTATCCGTTTATTGATTGATCGTGGTTTCGCAACAAATTCGGCTGAGTTATTAACGCAATATGTTTTGATATTTTTCGCGCTGGTTATTGCGCTTGCAGTGGGCACTTTTACGCGCTATTACTGGGTTACTTGGCTTGGCGAACGCGTAATTGCTGACATTCGTCGCAAAGTATTCAATCATCTCATTATTCTTCACCCCGGTTTCTTTGAACAAAACCGTAGCCTTGAAATTCAATCACGACTCACGGCAGACATGACGCTTTTACAATCAGTCATCGGTTCGTCAGTATCGTTTGCACTACGCAACTTAATCATGATGATCGGCGGAATTATCTGGCTGTTCATCACCAATGCAAAATTAACTGCCATTGTCATGATCTGCGTACCTTTGGTCGTCGCCCCTATTCTGATATTTGGTCGGCGTGTACGCAGTTTATCGCGCCAAAGCCAGGACAAAGTTGCCGCCGTCGGCGCTTATGTCGGCGAGATATTGGGGCAAATCAAAACCGTACAGTCATACAACCACCAAGAAATCGACAAAAAACAATTTCATCAGCATGTCGAAGAGGCATTCGCTGTCGCCAAACGTCGTATTACACAACGTGCCTTATTAGTCACCATGGTCATTATTTTGGTATTGGGCGCAGTTGGCATGATGCTTTGGGTCGGCGGTATGGATGTCATCGAAGGAAAAATAAGCGGGGGTGAATTAGCGGCTTTTGTATTTTATAGTGTTATTGTTGGTTCTGCCGTTGCCTCAATTTCTGAGGTGATTGGTGAGTTACAGCGTGCAGCCGGTGCTGCCGAGCGCACGGTCGAATTGCTGGACACGCCAAATGAAATACAATCACCTCAACACCCATCCGGCTTACCGCCCGTATCCGGCAACATTAAAATAGAACAATTATCTTTTGCTTACCCGACACGATCTGGCATTCCGGTTATCCATGAATTGTCCTTGAATATTAAAGCCGGAGAAACCCTCGCATTGGTTGGCCCTTCAGGCGCAGGCAAGTCAACGCTGTTTGATTTGTTATTACGCTTCTTTGATGTGCAGTCAGGCAGTATCAAGCTGGAAGGCGTTGACATCCGACAATTAGATATTCATGATTTGAGACGATGTTTTGCCTTGGTGTCACAAAACCCGGCGTTATTTTACGGCAGTATCATTGACAATCTACGCTACGCCAAGCCTGACACTCCCGATGCAGCAGTCGAATCCG
The DNA here is from genome assembly GCA_021774155.1 of Nitrosomonas sp. GTDB lineage: Bacteria > Pseudomonadota > Gammaproteobacteria > Burkholderiales > Nitrosomonadaceae > Nitrosomonas. The sequence goes on along the minus strand of JAJFJH010000035.1, from coordinate 10,870 downwards.
CCGCCAAAGCCGCCCATGCACATGACTTTATTTCTGAACTACCACAAGGCTATCAAACTCAATTAGGCGATGCAGGATTAGGATTGTCCGGCGGACAAAAACAACGCCTCGCTATTGCTCGCGCCATACTCGCTGATGCCCCGATTCTACTGCTGGATGAGGCCACTAGCGCACTGGATGCACAAAGTGAATCTCTTGTACAACAAGCGTTAGAACCTTTAATGGTCAACCGCACCACGCTGGTCATCGCCCACCGCTTAGCCACGGTAAAATCAGCCGACCGTATTGCCGTGCTTAACAAGGGACGTTTGGAAGCCTTGGGCACACATAATGAATTAATAAAATCCAGTGAACTCTATTCGCGGCTGGCTACTTTGCAGTTTCAATTAGATTAAAAATGCCACCAGATAACTTGGAAGGCTAAATAGAATCCAAATTACCTACTTACAATCAGTTATAGAAATCACTTAGGGAACGTATACTTTATTCATTTCGCCAAAAATAAAGCAATGAGTGCAGAAGAAACAGAGGCGGCTCAAGAACGATCAACAGAAACTTTATCTTATAAAAAAGATGAATCCATGCCTGTCAAAAGACAACTGATAGACATGATCTGCAAGAATCCTGATCTTCCAACCTTAGGCACATCCATTGCAAGTATTGTACAAATTTCATCGTCGGACGATGAGTCCACAGATGCATTAGCCGATTTAATACTCGCCGACATCTCTCTAGCCCAAAGAATTCTACGCCTATCAAACTCCGTCATTCTTCGCGCATCAACCAGTCCAGCTGTAACAAATATTACTAAATCGATTCAACTCCTTGGTCTAAACACTGTTAAGACAAGCGCCTTAGCAATGATGTTAGTCGATGGCATACCCAAACAACATGCCGAATCAGTCAGTCATGAGCTATCAATTGCATTGTCAGCTAGCCTGATTGGACGCAAATTAGCCAAACGCAGCGCCTTCCCAAATGCAGAGGAAGCCGCCATTGCAGCGCTGTTTAAAAATATGGGGCGCTTGTTGGTCGCGGCCTATGATGACAAGCTATACAGACGAACCATGGCCCTCATTAATGAAGGCACACACACAAGGGCACAAGCATCATTGCAGACAATTGGTTATAGTTTTGACGAACTAACCGAGAAGGCGATGCGGGAATGGCAAATTCCTAAAAGTATTGTTAAAGCAATGAAGCTTCTACCATCCAAACAATTATCTGTACCCAAAAATTGCCAAGAATGGATGCAACAAGTAACCGAGTTTAGTGAAGCAGCGGCTATATTGTCTTTGGATGCTGACCAACCCGCCGATGATTTGGCAAATGGTGCATTGTTAGGTCGCTTTGGCACAGCATTAAATCTCGACAAAACTCAGCTGGAATCGCTCCTCACCACCGTTGCAGGAGAAACTCGTGAACTGATCAAAAATACCCAGCTAAAACAACCGGCCAAAACCAGTACAAAGAAAATCAAAACGACGGAAGAAAATGATTCTGAAGAAAGCTTGCTTGACGACTTACTCATTGAAACGGATGACGCTGACAGATCGCAGTCTGTCAAGACCTACCCAAGTGGGAAACCCTACGATTCACTTGATCAACTCCTAGAAGGCATTCAGTGTCTCACAGAGACGACCTCATCCGACAAATACAAAATTAACCAATTAATGCTGCAAGTTTTAGAAACACTTTATAGCAGCTTGGGCTTTCAATTCGCAACCATCTGCTTAAAGAATATAAAAACAAATCAATATCAAGCACGCAATTCACTAGGTAAAAATAATATTGCAAAACAAAAAAACTTTAATTTTACAGACACTTCATCTGATGATTTATTTAGTCTGGCTATCAACAGAAATATAGACTTATCAATCTCAGATGCCACGGACCCAAAAATGCATAACAGGCTACCGCGCTGGCACATAGATTTAATGCCCGATACAAAAAGTTTTATTATTTTACCGTTAGTCATAAATAGCAAGCCCATCGGGATCCTCTATGCCGATCGCCAACATAAAGCACCGGAGGGTATTTCACCCGATGAAATGAAACTAATTAAAACATTGAAAGGGTTCATTCTAACAACCCTATCTTCGTAATAAATACCGAAAGATTAAATATAAGTATTGCATTCCGCATAGAATAGAATATAATGAGAATCATTCTCATTTACTGTCAATAAAGATACGGCATGGAAAACTTAAATTCAGCTAAGACAAACACAATTAATTTACAACGATTTGTAGCACCCGATCAAAACCCACCCATTAGCAGCAACACGTTGTTTGCACATGGCGATGTCGTGCTAATCCAACATCAAGATAATCAATATTATTTACGCCGTACACGTAACGGCAAGCTGATTTTAACTAAATAGATACTTTTTACATTGCTACTGGCGTTCTCTCCTTCACCAGTAGCTCTTTAGCCAGCCAGTCCCTACCTCCCGGACAAGCGAGCCATCTTTTTTTATTGATTGTATTGTTAGGAGCATTGACTATGAAATTTCTAATGAAATTGGCTTTGGATGGCATTACTCCATCAAGCAACGCATCTCACCCTCCATCTTCGTCTATCGGCAATGTTTTGTCTGGTTGTTTACGTGTTGCAGAGAATCTATACAACCATCCGTTTTGCGGCCGAGCCTCCTGGTCTTTAGCAAAAAGAGTCCAAAAGCAGGAAATTAAATGGATGCCAATTATCAAGGCGACGACTCATATACAAAATAGTGACGTCCATTCCAATCTCAGAGGGCAATCTATTCTATGTGTTGGTGGTCAGACAAAGCATTATCCCATTTATAGTGATTTGGTTGAAGCTGCAGGAGGTCGCCTCGCCATTTTTCATGGCGACTCAAATGACAATATTGAGAAATTACATAAACTACTAGAAAAAACCGATATGGTGATTTGCCCAGTTGATTGCGTTAATCACGAGGCATATTTCACGGTTAAGCGTTATTGTCAGTGCTCAGGAAAACACTGCGCGTTACTGGATCGCTCACAAACTGCGGTTTTTAAGAAAGGGATCGAAAAATTAGCTTCTATGACTGCAAAATAAGCTGAGTGCACTATTTAATTTTTCTTAACATAGTGGTATCGACAAGCTAAGATCGTCGTTGGTACAGTATTTCTTGATTAATTTTTAGTCGGTAACTGATAAGGTGAATTCAAATTTAATGCACGAGAGATATTACCCAAATCATTTCCATCTAAATGTCTAACGACAGCGCTCAAAGTATTACTTGCCGCACGCATCCCTCTTCCTAGTCGCATCAATGTGCCGACACCAACAGATCGTTGCAAAATCAAGCCCATTAACCGCATTGCATTGACGGAGCCATCGGGATATACCGCACTCAGTAATGCGGTAGGGGGAGAAAATTTTATGGGGTCAGTTATTGCACGAATGGCAATGAATGGAATACCTGCATTGGTAGCGACCTCAGCAATTGCGCCACTTTCCATGTCAACCGCACATGCACCGGTTACATTGGCCAGTTCACGCTTGGCGGTTTCTGTAGAAACCACTCCTTTGCTTGCCGTCAATATGCCGCTAACGACGGTCAAATCGAGTGGCAACAGCTGTTTTAATTGATTTCGCCAGCTCTCTGTCACGGGCAGCATTTCGCCACTAACATGAATTGATTCTGGCAGTACTAAATCACCTGAGCGCAAACGAGCATCCAATGCACCGGCAACGCCAAAGCTTACCAAGGCAGTTACACCGCCTTCAAGCAGACCTTCCGCAGCTTGTCGCGCAGCACTGTCACCCATACCACACACCCAAATAGCCGCACCATCACCCAAGTGCACCATCTGGTTAAAAGGCAGCTTACGCGAAACAATGCAGTTTGCCTCAGCATGTATGGCCGTAATAACGCCCACCATAGCCATGTGTTATTCCTTTCGGGTTAATACGCGATATCGTGCCAAAGCCCACACAGGAAAATATCTTGAATAGCCATGATATTTTAAGTAGAAAACACGCGGAAAACCAGGTGCATTAAACCAAGGTTCTTGCCATAAATCATTGTCCGCTTGATGGCGCAATAAAAAATTAACCCCATCTCGCACTGGCTGGCTATGTACTTCTCCGACTGCCATCAAACCAAGCAATGCCCAAGCTGTCTGGGCATAAGTGCTTACGTCAAATTGGCCGGCTTGTTCTGGGGCAAAGTAGGTATCGTTGCTTTCTCCCCATCCACCATCTTCACGTTGCACCGACTTTAGCCATTGCACGGCACGTCGAATCGCATGGTGGTTAACATCAAGCTTGGCTAACTGGAATGCTTCCAATACCGACCAAGTACCATAAACATAATTGGAACCCCAACGTCCAAACCAAGCACCTGTTTTTTCTTGCTCATCAAATAAAAATTTCATTCCCCGTTGAACAGCCTGTGTATGACGTGACTGTCCGTATTTGGCAAGAAAACCAACACAACGCGCGGTGACATCGCTGGTTGGCGGATCAATCAATGCCCCGTGATCTGCAAAAGGAATTTCATTTAGGTAGTGATAAGTGTTATCAATATTGAATGCGGCAAAACCACCATTACTAGACTGCATTCCAGCCAACCAGTTAGCGGCACGCTCAATACTCTCTTGATATTTCTGAGCGTCCGATTGATCTAATGCCCAAGCCACGGCAGCCGTATCATCGAGATCAGGATAGTGTGGATTAGCATACTGAAAAGCCCAGCCACCTCCTGGCAAGTCAGGGCAATTATCACGCCAATCACCCGGCGCTTCTAATATTTGATGAGGTATTATCCAGTCGAGTGCTTTGTTGATGGGTGTTTGGTCGGTTGTTCGGTCCTCTTGTAGCGCGAGACTCGTTAGAACCGTGTCCCAGATAGGTGATGTGCAGGGCTGACACCAGGCACGATCACCCTCCTCCTCAACCAATAATCCAAGTAAGGCCTTCCGGCACTGCTCACGCAAAGGGTTGTCTTTTGCATAGCCTAACAAGGCCAGCGCCTCATATGCATTCACCATAGCAGGAAAAATAGCGCCTACGCCACATTCGCCATTGAGACGCTCAATCGTCCAGCGCTCGGCACGACGGATGGATAAACGACGGATTGCTTTAGGAATATACGGCTCAAATAATGCGGAAGCATGCTCAACCCACATGAACAGCTTAGCAAGACGCTTTGTCACCGGCGGAAAGTAATTTTTCTCTTCCTCAGGTGCTACTGTAAATAGCTCACGAATATGAATGCCACGTGGATTTACCGCGCTGGCTTTTAGTGAACACAAGATAGACAGTGGCACCATCACGGTACGTGACCAATACGAAATCTTACTGATATGAAAAGGAAACCAGCGCGGCAATAAAATAAGCTCTACAGGAACAACGGGCGCGCCACGCCAAGGAATCTGCTCAAACATAGCCAACATTATCCGTGTAAACACATTGGCACATGCAGCACCGCCTGCGGCTAAAATCGCATTACGCGCAGCAACCATATGCGCATCATCTGGCGAATCACCTACCAATTTGAGAGCGTAATAAGATTTAATGGTGCAACTGATGTCAAAATGACCACCAAAATAGAGTGGCCATCCACCATGTTTAATATCTTGTTTTTCACGAATAAAACGTGCTATCCGATTCTCTAATGCCACATCCACTTCATCTAAGAAGTGCATCATGAGTATGTATTCAGCGGGGATAGTGCAGTCAGCCTCTAATGGATAACACCAATGCCCATCAGGCTGCTGTAGCATTAACAATGCTTCTCTTGCCGCTTCGAATTTCTTGTTTAGCTCATCCACATCAATTACATGCTCATCAGCTGTCGTTGACATAGGTTGAAAAAAATCTGTGGTGTTTGATTCTTTAAAGTTAACGTTTTTAGCCGGCACTTTTATTATTTTTTCTAATGCGTTCATCTAATCTCATCTAGCTTATTTTGTTGCAAAATCCCATCTATTATTGGGTCATCGTAAGTTTCAGGCGGCAATTCACCGTCATGGACTAAATATTCACGTTGTTGCAAATAAGCTTCGCGTACAAACAGGTAAGGGTCAAGTGCAGCTTGATCTCGAATTTTCATAGGCCCGGCCATGCGTGCACGTTTATCAATCGCACCTAACGCGGTAAGCGGTGCAAGCACTGCAGCACCAGCAACATAGCCCGCATAGAACAAAACATTGGTGGCCACGCTAACGGGAATATCCGCTGCATCACGGTCACTACTCGGCCCTAGAAATGGAATAAACACATAAGAATTGGTATCAACGCCCCACACACCCAGTGTTTGCCCAAAATCTTCGTCATTCTTTTCCAAGCCCATATGCGTTGCCATATCAAACAGCCCGAACAATCCAACCGTTGAGTTCACAATGAATCGAAGGCTATCCGAAAACCCCTGACTAATTTTGCCTTGCAAGAAGGCATTCAACATCACATTAGGATAGGCTAAATTATCATAGAAATTGCCAATTGACCGCTGAGTACCCACTGGCACATAGTCGACATAAACATCCACAACGGGTTCCAAAAGCATTCGATCAACAGAATCAGTGAAGTTATAAGATACTCGATTAATTTCTTCATGCGGATCTGCCTCATCACGCTCATAGCCGTTCTTAGGCACCGAAGAACAACCGGAAACCAATATCATAAAGATGATAGAAAATAAAACACCCAATTGGTTACATCTTATAGCCAAACCCAAACCTCATAATTTTCTTTAATGCTATTTATCTGCAAATAAAATGATTAGGTTTCTTGCTGCAACGATATATTACGCTCAACTAGCCCTTCATTAATTAACCACTGCACTTCATCTATCAGTGCTTGGCGCAATGAGCTTTGTGGAAATCCCAATTCATTAATTGCCTTATCACTATTGAAATACATGGGATATTTAGCCAATCTCACGCCTGTTAATGGTGCCTTTGGTGGTCGATGCGTAATAAAGTCAGCCGTAAATTCGGAAACCAGACCTGCACTCAAAGCGACCCAGTAAGGGACACGTAGCTTAGGCATAGAAAGCCCGGTAATTTCTTCGAGCATCTGAAGCAACTCGCCCAACGTCATGTTCTCATGACCAAGAATATATCGCTCTCCAGGACGTCCATATTCCGCAGCAAGAATATGTCCCCTTGCAATATCACGCACATCGGCTAAATTAAACCGACAATTATAATAGGCCGGCGTTTTGACATTAAGAAAGTCTAAGATCATACGAGTTGGTGGTGTAACCAAGCGATCTCCCGGACCAACCGGCAACGTCGGCGCGACAATCACAACGGGCAACCCATCACGTGCGGCTTGGAAAGCTACTTGTTCTGCTAGAAACTTTGAACGACAATAAGGCCCGGGCATTTCTTTTAATACCCGCTGCACATCAGAATAAACTGGCGCATTGATTTGTGCGCTACCCGTTAAAATAGATTCAGTTGAGGTGTGAACCACCACCTCCAAATCCTTTTTTGCTGCCTCCTTAAAAATGGTGCATGTGCCCTCATAGTTCACACGCCGAAAATCTTTTTTGTCGACTGCCCACAGATTGGGGTTACCCGCCAAGTGATACAGACGCTGCACATCGTCAAGTGCATCACGCACAGCACCAGCGTCACATACCGAACCACGAACAACCTCAACAGAAGATGGCAATGGCACATCAGGCAATTCCAAAACCCTGACAGCTTCACCCTGTTCCAACAATTGTCTAACTAAATGTGCGCCGATAAAACCACCACCGCCAGTAACCAGCGAGCGCCTATTATTCAAAATAACTTTCCCTTATACAGATGCAAAATAGCCAATAGCCAAATTATCGACATCATCTTTGGGATTAAGCTAGCACTCAAGCCCTCAAATATCGAAAAACTTATTCTATTCTAATTTAAAAAAATTTATCCCTGGAATTCAGAAAACTAATCTTTTCGCTCTCCGTGAACGATTTCAACCAGTTTTAGTGCCTGCAACTCCATATCCATAACCAAAGAATCAACTTTTGCACGAAAATGCCGGTAAAAAATCATACTAGGGATTGCGACCAAAATACCAAAAGCAGCATTATACAGTGCCACAGAAATGCCGTAAGCAAGTTGTGCTGGATTACCACCCGTCGGGGAGTTAGAACCAAAAATCTCAATCATACCAACCAACGTTCCAAATAAGCCCATCAATGGACTCAATGAAGCAATTGTTCCTAGTGTTGTCAGATTTCTATCAAGATTATGAGCAATTTCTCGGCCAGCTTCTTCTATGGATTCTTTCATGATTTCGCGTGAATTATCGACATTTCTTAAGCCTGCTGCAAAAATTTGACCTAACGATGAATGTCTTTGCAATCGCACAATCATTTCTGGGCTCACGCCATCTCTTTTATATTCTTTTAATAACCTAGGCAATAATTCCTTAGGAGAAACAATCCGTAAACGTAAAGCCCACATACGTTCACCAATAATACCCACCGCGACAATAGATGCAATAATTATCGGCCAGATTGGCCAACCAGCAGCTTGAATTAACGAAAACACGTAATAATCTCCCTAATAATCCGAAATGGATATACCACTAACCTATTCTCTTATCTTAATAAATACAGGTCTCATGGCAATGAAATATCGCATGAGAAACGGCATTTCTAATTAATTTAGATATCCTATTTAATATGCCCGTAATGTATCTTGCTTACGTGTTTTCAGCAAGAAAGTCTATCAATTTTTTGTCCACAAATACTGTGGGTAAGTTTGTGGATAAAGGATGAAGGAAACCATTAAGCCATCCTTTCATAACGGTTTTCTCTAATCTGATTAATTATCACACCAAATATAAGTCGTTAATTATCAATTAACTATGAACAACCCCCTCTATTCATACCGCTTTCAACGTAAAAATTAAATAATTCTACCGTTTGATGTGGATTATCGTAAAATGTCAATATCAATTTAGCTAATAATCTCGCAATAATTCTCAGTCTATGCAGTATAGATTTATTCGGTTTCTTATGTAGGTCATAGACAACCTTTTTCAGGGGGGGGTAGAAATTCAAAACTAAAAATTGCAGATGGTTAAAAAATGGGTATGAAAAATACCGCGATATTTCTACAGGAAAGGAACCGTGCAAAGCAGGTATGCGTGCTAAAGTAACACGCTATCTAACTTGTCAATACAACGAATATGCACTAGATAAGAGACATTATCTATCTATACGCCCATTTATCCAATGAATTGCTTCTGAGTAGCTCTAGGCCATACAAATAAAATAGCAGGAAGTTTCTGTCAGATTAATATACCTATCACAGAAATTGATTAAAATCCCATTAAGAAATTCATCCACTGCCTATGAATATTTCATCCACCCCCAGCCAAAAAACTCGCGCCATTTTAAGTGTCAGTGAACTAAATTATTGCGCCAAACTATTATTAGAACAGGCGATACCACTTCGTTGGATCAGCGGTGAAGTCTCCAACCTCAAACGATACAGTTCCGGCCATTGGTATTTTTCACTGAAAGATGAAAGCGCACAAGTTCGTTGCGTGATGTTTCGCCACAAGAACCGATTACTTGATTGGCAGCCAGAGGATGGCATGCAAGTCGAGGTTAACGCTTTGGTAACGATTTATGAGCCACGCGGCGATTTTCAGCTTGGTGTTGAAAATATCCGCCGCGCTGGACTGGGTACATTATTTGAAGCGTATGAACGCCTAAAAGCTAAATTAGAAAAAGCGGGCTTATTCGATCCAGCACAAAAAAAACCACTGCCTGCGCATCCCAAACAAATTGGCATCATCACTTCTTCATCAGCCGCAGCATTGCGTGATGTTTTGTCCACATTAAAACACCGTATGCCGACCATACCAATCATCATTTATCCAACACCTGTCCAAGGCGAAGGTGCTGCAGCAAAAATTGTGGATACTATTCACCTTGCTAGTAAACGAAACGAGTGCGATGTTCTCATATTATGTCGCGGCGGCGGCAGTATCGAAGACTTATGGGCATTCAACGAAGAGAATGTTGCGCACGCAATTGCCGCTTGCGCCATTCCAATCATCAGTGGCATTGGTCACGAAACAGATTTCACCATCGCAGATTTTGTCGCTGATATTCGCGCACCAACACCAACCGGCGCCGCACAGCTTGCTTGCCAAGATACACAAACATTATTACGTCACATCAATACACAGGGTAACCGAATACAACTAAGCATACGCCATCATCTTGAACGTCTCATGCAACAGACTGACACATTAGCACACCGACTACTTCATCCTGGCGAACGCATTAAGAATCAATATATCCAGCTTCAACATTTACAAGAACGATTGGCTAACTGTTGGTCGCACACCATGGAAACACAACACTGGAAATTAGACAAAACGCATCAACGCATTGTTTCTATCACGCCGAACATTTCGCTGTTAAAGCAGAAACAACATGAGTTGGCTTTACGCATGACGCGCGCTATCAATCACCACACAGAAACAGCCAACACTCATTTGCAACACCAACAAGCACACCTTCAACACCTCAACCCACACGCTGTACTAGCACGCGGCTATAGTATTAGCTATACTGCTGATGGCGTCGTACTGAGAAATAGCGATCAAATTAAGATTGGCGACAACATCCAAGTAACACTTGCCAAAGGATGGTGCGATGCAAGCGTATCGAAGAAAGGCAAAAGAATACGCAAGAACCCCCCTGCTTCACAGGATTAATACAACTAAATTCACTCCATTAAGGAAACATTCTCCGATGCCCAAAACTTTCTTATTACTGGGTGCTATCAATGCATTCTTATGTGTTGCACTCGGCGCGTTCGGCGCGCATGGTCTTAAACATAGTCTATCAGCAGATATGCTGGCTGTTTTTCATACCGGCGTGCAATAC
>JAJFJH010000340.1 GCA_021774155.1 Nitrosomonas sp. | reverse complement strand
AGTGTCACGCATGGTATTAATTACATGGGACAGCGTATCCAGCCCCACCACATCGGCTGTACGAAAAGTCGCACTCTTAGGGCGACCAATTAACGCGCCCGTCAGCGCATCAACCAAATCAAAACCCAGGCCAAATTCTTTGCCATGATGCATGGTCGCCAACAAGGAAAAAACGCCAATGCGATTGGCGATAAAATTCGGCGTATCTTTGGCACGAATCACGCCTTTGCCCAGATAAGTCACCAGAAAAGCCTCTAGCTCATCCAGCATGGTCGCATCACTACCCTCGCAGGCAATCAATTCGACCAAATGCATATAACGCGGGGGATTGAAAAAATGGATACCACAGAAACGATGACGCAAGACTTCAGGGAATGCTTCGGCGAGTTTGTTGATTGACAGCCCAGACGTGTTACTAGCAAAAATAGTGTTTTCACCAAGATGCGGCGCTACTTTCGCATACAAATCGCTTTTCCAATCCATGCGCTCAGCAATCGCTTCAATAACCAGATCGCAATCTTTAAGTAACTCAAGATGCTGCTCATAATTAGCTGGCTGAATATAACTCGCTTTGGCTGGAACCGACAAAGGCGCAGGCTCTTGTTTCTTGAGCTTATCCACTGCTGTGTTCACATTCGCGTTAGGATCACCCTCCTTAGCTGGAAGCTCAAACAGCAACGTTTCGATATTGGCATTCACCAAATGCGCCGCAATCTGCGCCCCCATCACCCCAGCACCCAGCACCGCTGCTTTGCGTACCACTAAGTTATCGTTACTCAATTTCTCCCCCTGCTTGATCGGTTATTTATCAACGCCATGAAACCACACTCATGACCGAACCGCACACTCACATAATGCCCTAAAACCCCTGTATTTCTTCATTCACAATCACTTCTAAGAGGTTACAAGTATGGTCACTAAAGCGCAAGCTTGTTTTGCCTTGATGGTAATAAAACATCTACAAGAGCGAATAAACCATAAAGAGCTATGCCTGCAATTTTAGGAGTACATAACTCAATTACAGAAAAGTTTGCACGCCAACACCAATATAAGTACAATAACAAGTACCTGACAGAGAAATTAATGCGATGGACACGATCAATTACTCAACATTCCGCAGTCAACTAGCCAGCACTTTGGACAAGGTGAATGACGACCACAAACCCATAATAATCACCCGGCAAAATGGAAAACCTGCGGTTGTGATTAGTCTTGAAGACTTTCAAGCATATGAAGAAACTGCTTATTTGATGGCCAGCCCAAAAAATGCCGAGCGCTTGAATCAAGCAATTGCTGATGTGGAAGCAGAAAAAACAGCACAGTACAAACTTATTGAAGAATGATTTTATCCTGGGCAGAAAAAGCTTGGGAAGATTATCTATACTGGCAAAAAATCGATACAAAAACACTCAAACGTATTAATGCATTGATTAAAGATATTACGCGACAACCCTTTAACGGACTGGGCGATCCCGAACCACTAAAACATCATTGGTCTGGCTACTGGTCTCGTCGTATTGACCGCGAACATCGCTTAGTTTACAAAGTAGCCAACAAGACCATTACTGTCGTGCAATGCCGCTATCACTATTAGTTGCTCACGGGCCTGCCGTCGTCTCAGCAAAACCATATGTTCCTTTACGAATATTGCTAAACACCAATTCCGGCAAGCTATAAAACATGCCGCGCATACCTTGATGCAGCCGCTCGCCACCATCAACCGGCAGAGTAAACACGCCACCCACACTATTTGCTGCGCCCCATAATAAATTTGCGAGTCCCTGGACGGGTCGTAGCAGCAGTGTATTATCGGTAAAAAACAAGAAAGGCGTATCTTCCGTCCTGGGCGTATAAACAGTTGAACTCAGGGTGTTTGACTCGCGCAACCAAACGCTCAAGTTATCATCTTGACGGTAAAATTCATCCATTTGCCGCAGTCGGCGCGAAGGGAAAAATTCTTCTTCCTGAATGGGATAACGTGCTGTAATTTTTCTATAAAACTGGCGGGGAATAAATACCAGGCCATCGTCTGGTGCTAACCAACCACCCAATTCTCTCTGTCCCGTTGCTTTGTCAACAAAAGCTGAATTAAGTCCGCGTAACAATTCAGTGGCACAGTTTCGCATCATTAAGTCGTAGGCGTATTGTTCATCAATTCGTTGTTGCAGTTGCGACACTTTTACCTGATTACCATCAATAAGAACCGACAATTTGTCGCGTGAGAGAAGCGGCTCAGTGATAGATACGCTACCTTTACGAGTGGGCAACAATATACCTGGCTCTACCCGCGCAACGTTTTCATGACGAGCAACGTCGACTATTTCATACCACCGACCCATGGATGATTCCAATATAGCGTAGGCGATATCGGGATGTGCAGTTTCTGTAAAGAAATTGTGCTTCGCCTGCAGCGCGTCCTGCTGCAATTGCGCTTGCAATCTTGATAATTCATTTTTCTGCCTAAACGTAACAAGATTAGCCTGCGACGAGAAAGGATCCAGGGTCAATAGCGTACCCGTTGCCAACGAACGGCTGACGGCCAGGTATCTTGCTGTCTGTAGCATCAGTGATCGTGATCGATCTAAACGTTGGGATTGCAGCAAACCCACTACGGATGCCGCCAGATTTTCTCGATAACCTTCCAAAATAGATCGTTGCTTGACAGTCAGCTTAGCTGCACCCATAGCCGAACCCAATACGCTGTCCTCAGTCAGAGAAGCACCTGTCGTTAGTAATTGAAGGAGTTCTCGCTCAAGTAATAGCGCCTGTAATCTTGCAACCCAGGAGATACCATTACTTTCCGCCTCATATTCATTAACTAAATCTACAAGCCTGACTTCAATCTGCTGTCGTAGATGCTTAAGATAATCATGGCCTAGCTGTTGTTGGATGCGTTCATATAGATGAAGCATATCGGCATCGTCCACTTCCTCTGCGTCAAATAACCCGACAAAATCCATTTCCAACTGCTCCGCACCCGAGGCTAATTGCGTCAAAAGACTAAGCTGAGCCTCAGCAACGTGCAATTGATCCAGATCGTGTTGTTGCGCCATAAGTAAACGCGTAAAGTGATTTCTTAATTTGACATATACCGGTGGTGTCAGCGATATTTGCGCAACGAAAATAGTACGATTGCGTAATTCGTTATAGACATAACGAAAATGCGACCAGGATTCACGCACTAAGAGGAACTGCCCTTGAGGAAAAAACTGATAGTGAAATACGGTTGAACCCAATCGTATCGCGGTGTGACCACCGGCAGCTTCACCGGTATTAGCATTGACGTAAATGAAATCAAGGGTTACAGCGTCTTCGGCTTTTGCATTGCTTGCCCAAAAAAGACAAACCAATAACAACAAACAAAGCCAAAAAACTATCAATTTATACATAAACTGATAGCTTCCCAAGTTTATGACTGACGATAACTCTCTAGCACTAAAAGATAATCAGACCGGTTCGTCAACCCTTGAAAATAAGCCAATGTAGCGATAGTTTTTTCATCAACACCGGCCTGCTTTAATCCTTTACCCATAGATATATAGGTTAATTGATCCCGCTCCCAATCAACGACGCCATGGATTCTTACAATATTTGATATGACTTGCAAAAATCGTTCAACACCACTTTGACTAGACGCATAATCAGCCGTCGCAACAATCACATCCTCGGCATAATTATTTGCTGCCGAAGCAGATGAACTATCGCCACCACCACTTGACGAATCAGATATGGAGTCCAAACTAGCAGAGATTGAGTCCGATGACTTGCCCCCTGAATACGAAACCGAACAGCCCGAAAGAAAAATAGGCAGGCTTAAAATTACAAGTACGACAGTTATTGTTGAAATACGCATTTATCCCCTCTATTTATTTCAAATAGTTGCCCAACGGCTAAACCTTCTATTTTGTTATTGCAAATAACAGCCTGATATTACCTGCAACTTACATTTTAAAATGATAATTTTTATCTCATAATTCATTTCACTCGGCATTAACATTCATGGCGGCAGATAAATGACAGCCATGATAAAGTCACCACAACCAAGGAGTGAGCGTGACAAAGCATATAATAAAAAATGGACCAGAGGCTGAATACCAATTGTTAATGGCCGAAGGCGAGTTAAAACCTGACCCAGATCAAGCCCGCGTGGTGTCTGGACTTGAACGCTTGCACGGCGAATTGATTAACTACCCAGAGGCGGGCTTACGCCAATCGTCATTTTTATTTAATAGCCGATGGTCTACGCGTCTTTTCGGTTGGCTACGCAAAAACAGACAATTACCCAAAGGCATATACCTCTACGGCGGTGTGGGGCGTGGCAAGTCGATGTTGATGGATTTATTCTTTTCTGTTGCCCCATTAAAAACAAAGCGCCGCGTTCACTTTCATGAGTTCATGCTAGACATTCATGCTCGGCTTGAAGTATTGCGCAGTCGTTCAACAAATGAACGGAGCAAGCGAGGCTGGCGTACTGATGATGAAGACCCCATCCCTGCCATGGCAAGACAAATAGCAAGTGAAACAACGCTATTATGCTTTGATGAGCTACAAATCACCGATATTGCCGATGCAATGGTGCTGGCACGCTTATTCAAAGCATTGTTTGATCGAGGGGTTATTGTGGTTGCCACGTCCAACCGACCACCAGATGATTTATACAAAGACGGCTTAAATCGCCATCGTTTTTTGCCTTTCATAGATCAGATCAAAGAAACTTTAGAAATAGCGCCTCTCGATGGGCCCACCGATTATCGCTATGACCGGTTAAAAGGCGTTGAAACATACTATTTTCCCATTAACGAAGAAACCACCAATAAATTATCTGAAGCCTTTTTTCGACTAACTGATCGTGACATAAAAGACCGAGCGAAGGTTCCCAGCGCTGAATTGAACGTTCAAGGACGCACGCTTTTTGTACCCAAATCAGCACGTGGCGTTGCCGTTTTTTCATTCAAACGACTATGCGCCAACCCGCTTGGTTCAGCAGATTATCTCGCTATTGCCAGGGCTTACCATACGGTCATTATGGTTGCAATTCCACAACTGGACAAAGAAAACCGCGATCAAGCCAAGCGTTTTATTACATTTATTGACGCGCTCTATGAGCATGGCGTGAAATTTTTGTGCTCTGCTGCTGTGCCACCCCAATCACTATACGAAACTGGCGATAGTAGTTTTGAATTCGAACGCACGATCTCACGGCTCATGGAAATGCAATCAGAGGATTATCTTTTACGCGGTCATGGGGTGGTCGTATTAAACAACTAAACCACTATTCTGCTGCAGGCGCTTGCTCCAAACCCATCACTTTCTCACCTACTTTTATTTGATTAGCAGAAAACCACCCTTGATTCATTTCCAACGCATATTTTGCCAAGCCAGCCGAACTATGCGCTGCTGTGGTATGAGGCACCATATCTAAAATATTAAAAATAATGCCTTTTTCATCAATATAAGCCACACTTAACGGGATATGGGTATTGAGCATCCACATACTGTAACGCCCAACACGAGGAAAAACAAATAACATGCCACTACTCTCTGCTAACGTATCACGATGCATCAGGCCTTGTGCACGAGTTGTGATTGTATGTGCGACTTCTGCGGTTAATGTATGACCTGATAGCTGAAGCGGAATAATAATCCTTGTGGGATTGTCTGCCACAACCGCCGTTGAAAAACACAACGCTAAAAATAAAACAACAAAACGCATTAATGTTTGCCGGTACTACCAAAGCCATCCTTACCCCGGCGACTCTGACGAAAATCATCAACCACATTAAAATTAACTTGAGCCACCGGCACAACAACCAACTGAGCGATTCTCTCCATTGAATCCAGTTCAAACGTTTCTTGCCCTCTGTTCCAACAAGAAATAAAAATTTGTCCTTGATAGTCTGAGTCGATCAAACCCACTAAATTTCCAAGCACAATCCCATGCTTGTGCCCCAATCCTGAACGTGGCAGTATGATTGCCGCATAATTATTATCTGCAATATGGATGGCGATACCTGTCGGAATAAGATGCGTTTCCCCTGGCGCGATGATTAAAGTTTCATCAATGCAAGCCCGCAAATCAAGACCAGCAGAACCCGGAGTTGCATAACCAGGCAATTGGTCTTTTATACGTGAATCAAGAATCTTTAAGTCTACTTTTTTATTCATAGAATAATTATTTATTTCTTATATAACAAGGCAATATGATTAATTATATGACGCGCCTGGTCAATTTTAGGTGCTTTCGCCAAATGTTTTTTGCCTTCATCATCTAGCAAAATTAATGCACTTTCATCTGAACCAATCGCATCTTGCGCTTTATTTGCAACTAATAGCGGTAATTTTTTGTTGCGCCGCTTTGACTCTGCGTTCTTCTCTAAATTCTCTGTCTCTGCTGCAAAACCGACGCAAAATGGTGCTTTCCGCATGTTTGCCACATATTTCAAAATATCTGGGTTAGGCGTAAGCACTAACGTCAAATTATCTTCCGTTTTTTTTATCTTCTGTTTACTAGTGCTTACAACTCGATAATCTGCCACTGCAGCAACACTAATAAAAATATCTGCTTGCGGGGCTTCCTTTTTCACGGCAGCCATCATGGCTCTTGCGCTGACTACGCGGATACATTTAACTGCAACAGGCGGCTTAAGACATACCGGACCAGAAACTAAGGTAACCTCAGCACCTGCATCCAATGCTGCGTGAGCCAAGGCATAGCCCATTTTCCCAGAGCTGGTATTAGTCATGCCACGCACGGCATCAATTGCTTCAAATGTAGGACCAGCCGTTATCAATACTCGCTGACTTTGTAATAACTTAGGTTGAGACATCGCTCGGATAGCCTGCGCTAACTCGTCAGCTTCAAGCATCCGCCCCATTCCTGTCTCACCACAAGCTTGTTCGCCGCTGGCAGGGCCCAGCATCTTGACACCATCTTGCTGCAACATCATTAAATTACGTTGTGTTGCTGGATTTTCCCACATTTGACGATTCATTGCAGGTGCAATCATTAGTGGGCAATCTCTTGCCAAACACAACGTTGACAATAGATCATCAGCTAACCCATTCGCCAACTTAGCAATAAAATCAGCACTCGCTGGGGCAACCAGTATCGCGTCTACTTCTCGTGAAAGATTAATATGTGCCATACTGCTAGCATCATTAGTCTGCCACATATCGGTAAATACCAACTTACCTGTCAGTGCTTGCAATGTTGTTGGGCCAATAAACTGACAGGCCGAATGTGTCATAACAGCTTGCACACTCATGCCATCTTGTATCAAAAGGCGCGCCAACTCAGCTGCTTTATAAGC
Source organism: Nitrosomonas sp. (assembly GCA_021774155.1). GTDB lineage: Bacteria > Pseudomonadota > Gammaproteobacteria > Burkholderiales > Nitrosomonadaceae > Nitrosomonas. Next base: position 14,546 of record JAJFJH010000340.1, on the reverse strand, counting down.
AGCCACACCACCTGTTATGCCAAGTAAGATACGATTAGAGGTCGGTGAAGATGAGCTTGACATAAATTTTATTTTAATAAGTCCGTACTATTAAGCTTATATTTTTATAAATCAAACAATCTAATTCACTTTTATGGCTATTTCAGATTGGCCCGAATCAGAACGCCCACGCGAGAAACTGGTAAAAAATGGCGCAACAAGCCTTTCTGACATCGAATTACTCGCAATATTTCTTCGCACCGGCATGGCAGGTAAAAGTGCGGTAGATCTTGCACGAGATCTGCTAAAACAGTTTGGTAGCTTAACAAACTTATTTGCAGCAGATCAACAGACTTTTTGCTCGCTACCCGGTATTGGTACTGCCAAATATACACAACTACAAGCTGTATTGGAAATGGCACGGTGTGCATTGGGCGATGAACTCAAAAATGGTGACATCATGAATTCACCAGAATTGGTTCGCAATTATCTACGCTTAACACTTCAAAACAAAGAACATGAAATATTTTTGGGAATTTTTCTTGACACGAAAAATCGCGCCATAGCAACTGAAGAATTATTTAATGGCACATTGACGCAGACCAGCGTTTACCCACGCGAAGTCATCAAACGCGCGTTACATCATAATGCAGCAGCGATTATTTTTGCTCACAACCACCCCTCTGGCGTTGCTGAACCCAGTCAAACAGATAAGGCTCTAACAGAGACACTCAAACAGACACTGGCACTGATTGATGTAAAAGTATTAGACCATTTTATTGTTGGCAATGGAACCACGCTTTCATTTGCTGAAAATGGTCTGATTTAATTTGGGAAATCCAGTAATTCAGGATATAATGCGCCTTTTCTGAATTCTGGAGTACGTTACCATGGCACGAGTATGTGAGATTACGGGCAAGCGGCCCATGTCAGGCAACAACGTTTCCCATGCTAACAATAAGAACAAGCGGCGTTTTCTACCTAATTTGCAACGCCGCAAGTTTTGGGTTGAAAGCGAGAATCGTTGGATCAGCTTGCGTTTGTCTAATGCCGCATTACGCACGATTGACAAAAATGGTATTGATGCTGTATTGGCAAAAATGCGATCACGTGGTGAAGGCATTTAGTTTTAATATCACAACACCATTAAGGAATAGTCATTATGCGCGAGAAAATTAAGCTTGAATCTTCAGCTGGCACGGGTCACTTCTACACAACGACTAAAAACAAACGTGCCAAGCCTGAAAAACTTGAGATCAAGAAATTTGATCCGGTTGTTCGTAAACACGTCATTTATAAAGAAACAAAGCTTAAATAATATTTTTATTTAAGCGCATTAAAAAACCCGCCATTGGCGGGTTTTTTAATGCGCTTCTTATTAGATACTACTATGCATAGCAGCGTAGTCTTTGTGAGAAAGTTCTCAGTACCTCAATGCCACTTTCTTCTGCACGATGACACCAGTCTTCCAACTGCTTCACCAACTCATCTTTAGATGCACTAGAACGCTGCCAGATAGCTGCAAGCTCTTCTCGCATGGCATACATCTTATCGAGCGTCTCCGTCTGGCTCAGAACTTCGCTCAACTTAGCACGCTCATCTTCTTGCAAGGTCTTAGCGTCAGCCAACAGCCAACGCTTAAATGTTGGTTGATCCACTCCCTGCTGCGCAATGGTTTCATTCACACGAACAGAATCGCTCGCCAGTGTCACTTTCAATGACTGGGCATATTTAGTTAACACTTCATAACGATGAGATATAACCGCATGAAGGGTATCAATATCACACCTGGTTTTACCTGTATCTAAGCGTAGCTTAGGTGCAACCTTTTTAACTTTGGCCAATCCCATTATCTCTAATATGCGAATATACAACCAACCAATATCAAATTCATACCACTTATTAGATAATTTAGCAGAGGCTGCATAAGCATGGTGATTATTATGTAATTCTTCGCCACCGATCAAAATACCCCAAGGTACGATATTGCGGCTCGCATCTTCTGCTTGAAAATTACGGTAACCCCAATGGTGACCAACGCCATTAATAATACCTGCCGCCATGACAGGTGACCAAATCATCTGAACCGCCCATATAGTGATGCCAATCGGGCCGAAAAGCAGAATATTAATGATCATCATCAATGTCACACCCCACGCACTATGCTTAGTATAAACATTGCGTTCCACCCAATCATCAGGCGTGCCATAGCCGTACCGCTCCATAGTCTCCTTATTCTTAGCCTCAGCTCGGTATAGCTCAGAACCCTCAGTTAATACTCTATTTATACCCAGAACAACTGGGCTATGCGGATCATCCACCGTCTCACATTTAGCATGATGTTTACGATGAATAGCGGTCCATTCCTTAGTGACCATACCGGAAGTCATCCATAACCAGAAACGAAAAAAATGGCTAGGAATTGCATGGAGCTCTAACGCCCTATGAGCTGAATGGCGATGCAAATAAATCGTTATACACGCAATAGTGATATGCGTATAAACCAACGTTACGACGACATATCCCCACCAGGGCATATCAACCACCCCAGAGATTAAATTAAGAAATTCTGAAATCATATAGTTATAATCCTTTTACTTTTAAGTACCTTCTTCCAGGAAGGTATGGTCGAATTTAAAGGTAAACAAGTGCTTAGTCAAGAAAAGTAATTCCTCGACCATACAATTATTCGCAAAACATAGCAAACCTATTATCAATGCGTGCTACGCGTTAATTCATTAGAAACATCAAGCATACGCCATTCACCCGGTTCTATACCTGAAATTGAGTACGCGCCTACTACGCAACGAATTAATCGCAATGTCGGAAACAACACAGCAGCAGTCATACGTCGTACTTGGCGATTCTTTCCCTCAGTAATTATTAACTCTATCCAACTGGTTGACACATTCTTTCGATAACGAATGGGTGGCATACGTGGCCATAAATTTGCTGGCTCCTCAATTAAACGTGACTGTGCAGGTCGCGTTCTAAAATCTTTCAACTTAACGCCTTGACGCAGTTTCGTCAAAGCCACTGAGTCCGGCACACCCTCCACCTGTGCCCAATAAGTCTTGGGCAATTTAAATCTAGGATGGCTAATTTTATTTTGAAACGCGCCATCATCTGTTAATAGCACTAATCCTTCACTATCCGTATCCAAGCGACCCGCCGGATAAAAATTAGGTAATGAAATAAAATCCTTCAGCGATCTATGGCCTGCTTCAGGCGTAAACTGACAAATCACCCCATGGGGTTTATTAAATAAAATTAATCGTGGCATTAATGGGTAATCTAACGCTGATTAAATCAGCATAATTCAGTTTCAAAGCATTCCAGGATAAATGTCATGCTGCAATACTGACATGATCGCACCTTGTTTATCCGTGGAATTAAACCACCTTAACTCGCCCGTTTGAAAACTTAATGCCATAGGATCACCAGAAATCAATAAAGTTGCAACTTCTCCCAATGTAGGTTGATGTCCAATAATGACAACCGTACCTTTCACATTTGGCCAATTAACCGCTGCAAGCACCCCTTTTACCGTTGCACTCAACCCAACATTCTCATCTGTTAAGAAAGGCTTACCTAACGCAGCAGCTGTTTGTTGCGCACGTTGCGCTGGACTCACGATAATGCGTGCATTCTCAGGTAATTTTGCATTAAGCCACTTGGCCACACGCGCTGCCTGATCTATTCCTCTATGGGTCAACCGTCGAGCAGTATCCGGCGTACCGTTTTCAGCCTCAGCATGACGCCACAAAATGAGCTCCATCTATTAACTCCTAATTATCTTTCAGCGACTTAAACAACACATCTGGTCCACATGCTGATTGTCGAATCTCGATTACTTTATGCCGTGACTTAGCACCTTGTTTTAGGGCCACTTGACTTAAAGGGACATTAAAACGCTTGGCAAGAAATTTTAGCAATGCCACATTTGCTTTGCCTTCAATGGGTGATGCTGCTAACTTTATTTTTAACGCGCCACCATGCAATCCAATCGCCTCAGTACGCTTTGCCCCTGTCTGAATATGCAACGTTAAAACGAGGTTGTTGTCGCAATCAGAACGATACCAACTCATTAAAACATGGCACGAGCTTCCATTTGCATACCCGTCACAATCATGAGTAGGAGCTGAATGACAATTAAAGCAAATAACGGCGACAAATCAACATTGGCAATCAAAGGAATATGTCGCCTAAAAATACCCAGAATAGGCTGAGTAAAACTATTCAACATGGGTGCCAGGGGACTTTGCGGATTAATCCAGGACAACACCGCCTGCACAATAATCATGATTAGCATAATATAAAGCGTCATCTTGAGCAATTCAAAGACACCCAGCAACGCGATTACGCCGATAGAGCCGCCAACATCAAAACCTTGCAACAGATAAAAACTCGTCACAATGATGCATTCCACCATCCATGCCAATAGCAGCGTTGAAAGATCCATCCCTTTCCAACCTGGGATCACCCGACGCGCTGGACGCACGATAAAATCTGTTGCAGCAAACAAAAATTTGGATAATTGATTGTATGCAGGCACACGAAACAACTGCAAATAAAAACGCAGCAACAATACCAATGAGAACAATCCCAATATTGTATCAATAAGAAAAAAAGCGATTTGATCTGACATAGTTATTTCCTGAATAGCTGTTATCTAAAATTTATTAAGGGAACCGTTGGCTTCTTAACGGAAAAATTCTGTTAATCTCCAGCTAATTCGTCGCTGAGTTCTTTTGAGCGCATACTTGCTGCATGAATTGCGCTGATGATATTACGCTTAACATCATTCTTTTCCATTGATTGTATCGCTTGCTGGGTTGTCCCGCCTTTTGAAGTGACCCTGGCCCGTAGCTCAGCAACATCATCATGGCTCTGATTAGCTAGTTTGACAGCCCCCGAAAAAGTTTGCAAACTCAATTGTCGCGCTTGATCAACATCCAAGCCTAACTCTTTACCCGCTTGCTGCATGGCCTCAATAAAATAGAAAATATACGCAGGACCACTACCTGATATTGCTGTAATGGTATGCAACATCTTTTCTTGTTCAACCCACAATACCGTTCCTACGGCAGCCAAAATAGTTTCAGCATTTTTCCTTTCTTGTGCGCTGACAGCAGGCAACGCATAAAGACCCGTCACACCGGCTCGTACTAATGCTGGCATATTCGGCATGGCACGCACGACACATTGGTACCCACCTAACCAACGACTAATATCCGTGGCACAAATACCAGCAGCAATAGAAATGATCATTTGATTTTTAAGTAGCGGTGCCAGCTCTCTCGCCAATTCCTTTAGCTGCTGTGGCTTAACAGCCAAAATAATGACATCGCTATCCAGCACACCCGCAATTAACTCCATTACCGCATTAATATCAAAAGTGTGCTTTATTTTTTCACGATTCTCCGCACTAATTTCCACCACATTAATTTGTGACTTAGCAAATCCTTGCTGCAACATACCGCCAATTAAAGCAGCGGCCATATTACCGCCACCAATAAAAGTTATGTTCATTCAATATCCATCTTCAATTTTAAAATTTACTGTCGCAGCGATTTACCGCTGACATTTGGGACAGTAAAAACTCGAACGCTGCGCTTGTTTTATTTGTTTAATTGTTCCGCCGCATTGTCGGCACGGTTGCCCCGTTCGCCCATAGACCCAGTATTGTTGCTGGAAATATCCCGGTTTACCATCACTATTCACAAAATCTCGTAGACTACTACCACCCGCTTTAATTGCTCGCGTAAGTATATCTTTCACAGCCAGCACCAACCGTTTGTATCGACTCAGGCCAATTCGCCCCGCGGCAATCTTGGGGTTAATCCTTGCACGAAACAACGTCTCATTGGCATAAATATTTCCGACACCCACGACAATCTGGCTATTCATTAACAATGTCTTGATATTCACACGACAACCCCGCGTTTTATCGTACAACAACTTTTCGTTAAATTCAGCAGTCAGCGGCTCAGGTCCAAGATTAACTAACAAAGGATGGCACATCACATCACCCGTTTGCCATAAAACCGCGCCAAAACGACGCGGGTCTTTCAGACGCATGATGGCACCATCGTCAAGCACCAGATCAAAATGATCATGTTTCTCAGGCAGCGTGCTGGGCTGCATTGCCATTAACAACCGCAAACTACCTGACATTCCCAAATGCAGAATCAGTGTCCCTCCACTACAATCAATTAAAAGATACTTTGCACGCCGTGTAACGCGATGAATTTCTAATCCAGGAAGTGTCTTTACTAAATGTTCTGGTATTGGCCAGCGCAGCTTAGCATTTCGTATGACAACACCCGCAATACGATGCCCCGTCAAATAAGGCGCAATGCCTCGCCGCATTGTTTCAACTTCCGGCAGTTCTGGCATTAAGTGGGGCTGTCATCAGAGAAGTCAAGTAGTTGCTCGCTCAATTCATCTGGAAAAAGGTAGCCAATCCCTTCATCGACACGCAACAATATTAATTCTGTCTCATTTTGTTGAGCTTTAAAGTCAACATACAGTCCATTTTGCAAGGTTATTCTTATTTCTTTTTGCACTTCACCCACTAACTCATCCGTACTTAAATAAATGTGTGTCGCACTGGCCGTTTGCCATAACTGAACCCAACTGCCCGTCTCACCTTGGTTCAACAACGGCTCAGACTCACTTGAATCAATACTCAAATCACGCAATTCAAACCCAACGGGAATCTCAGTTTCGGCTAGCAAGTTCTTGCTAACTATCTTGACAGGCTGAGATGGCAGCATGACCGAATATCGCGGCGGCAACAGATAAATACTTTCTCCCACAGCCACATACTGCTCATTCGTAATGGGAGTTAAACCACCAAAAGAGAATGTCTCATGATTGACCTGCAACTGAATGTTGGGTTTATCCAAGCCGAAATCACCTAAGTTGCTAAGAGGAAGACGATGATGACTCTTGCTGGAAAGTATCTCTAATATTTCTTCGATTTTTGTTTCGTCAGTCCGTGCATGGAAAGGCGCGGTTAAGTACCAACGGTTTTCAATTTTATCCAAGGTCATTACATCTTCTTGGTGCCATACTTGAATACGCTCCGCCACATCTGCTGATAATGATGAAAGCGCATAGGTCTCGACGTCTTCAAGTGATGGATTAAAAAACAGAAACAACCCCAGGCCTATCACTGTCACCAGCATAATCCGATTAAGTTTTGCGTGATAATTCATAAATTCATCTTCTTCTACGATGCCACCAAATAAACGCACCGCTCAGCAAAAAAATCAATGGCAATGCAATCAGAAACCCAACCACCATCATCGTCAATGTCGTCTCACTTAAGATCAACTGGCTATCACGAGCAGCACGTGGTTGAATCGTAATGAGATTATCATCACCAACCAGCCAGTTAATTAAATTAATACCAAAATCCAGATTGCCGCCATTGCCCAAATACATATTTGCAATAAAGTGTCCACTACCAACCACAACAATACGTTGTTCCTCGTCTTCTACAACACGACTTAATGCTGCTGCAATGCTGACAGGACCCGCCACATCATACAGCTGATCAAATATTATCTCACCCTCTAAATCGCCGGTTTCTACCCAACCCTCAAGCGCCACATCAACCAAAGACACACCACGCCACTCCTCACTTTCATGATTAATCACAACCTGACGCGAGAAAGGAAACACAGTAATGTAGTTGAAATCGTTTGTTATCGCATGCTGACCATAATCCGTACCCAATGCAAATGTAATCGGCGCATTGAGTTGTTGTGCTTGCGGGTCAACGACCACACCCGGAAGTAGTGTTAATTGTAGCCGCTCTGCCAGGGGCATCAACCCTCGCAAAGATTCTTGATCAACTAACCACAACAAATTTCCTCCGCGATTTATATATGCCAACAACCTATCCACTTCCCCAGGCATTAAATCAATTTGTGGCGAAGCAATAACGAGCAAACGCGTCTTGGCTGGAACCTCTTGCTCAACCGCTAAATTAACCGTCGCACTGCTAATACCATTAACCAGTAGCTGCTTGCCAAATTCACCTAAATCATAATTTGCGGCGCCATCCAATTTGCGTTCACCATGACCTGTTAACGCCATTATTTGCGTTGCATCTTCCCGCGCTAACCGCATTAATGCATTGGTTAGTGTTTGCTCATTAATCACTGTCAGATGTTCTCGCCTGCCTTTAAACACAATGACCATTTCACCATTAACACTCACACCGGCATCCTTAGCAAGCCGTGGATTTTCCACCGGGTTAATAAATGTCAGCGTCATGTCAGGCTTAGCACGTTGATACAACGCTACGAAATCACCCATGATCTGACGTAGATTCCCAAGATTCGCGTCTTTTTCCGTAGCATAGGCCGTTATTTCAACCGAGCCATTCAATTTTTGCAATATCTGGCGGCTTGCCTGACTCAGACTATTCCGGCCATTTTGGCTAACATCCCATTGCATGCGGTTTTCTAGCGCCAAATAAGCCAACATCGCAACTATTAACAATAACAAAATGACAAACAAATAATTATGCAGTGATAATTGCAAACGTATCTTTTTGTTCAGCTCGGTCATTTGAATACTCGCTTAACCACGTAGCCGTTCACCGTCTAAACGCCGAATCGTTAGTAATAAGAATGTCACAATAAACAGGACAAAATAGACAATGCTAAAGCTATCAATAATACCGCGATTGAAATAATCATAGTGTTTTAACAAAGAAAAATTCCGCGCAAAGCTGTCCATATCACTCGCGACTATATCGATCACCCAAAACCCCAACAATAGACCCAATGTACCTATTGCAGCAATCGTTGGGTGCGCCGTAAGACTAGAAATATAAAGCCCCAATGAAACAAAGCAAGCCGCAACAAGCAGCAAGCCCAGCACATTACTCATCAACAAACCAAAATCCAATGTACCACCCGCTAGTAACGAAAGCGACAATCCCGCAAGCAGTGCGATCAGCATGACAAAGAAGATCATCAAGCCCAGAAACTTACCCAACACAATATCTGTAATCGAAACAGGCGCAGAAACAAGCAGAGCCATAGTGTGGTTACGTCGCTCCTCAGCAATTAAACGCATGGTTAACAAGGGCGTCATCATCAGCAACACAATTGCAGCCAACGCAAACACAGGTACAACAATAATCTCCGTCACACCGGGTGGGTTCGCAATTTGCATTAATTGTGATTGTATTTCTAGAAAGGCATCGAGATGACCCAAGAAAACCCAAGCCAGTATCAGCTGCATTAACGCAAGTAATATCCAAGCCAGCGGCGCGGCAAATAACTGCTTCAACTCCTTCCCAACAATAGTAGCAATCACCCGATCAAATATCCTCAGTAACCACAAACTCGTTACTTGACGTAAGTTGCGAAAAAATTTCCTCTAAGCTTTCTTCTCTTTGTTGCAAACCTGCTCGCGTGTCGCTAAATATAATACGCCCATGATGCATAATCTTTACTTGATCACACACTGCTTCGACTTCTGACAAAATATGAGTCGAAAGAATGACACTATGTTGTGCGCCCAATTCGCTGATTAACGCACGTATTTCACGCATCTGGTTCGGATCCAAGCCCACGGTTGGCTCATCAAGAATGATCACATCTGGACAATGAATAATGGCTTGCGCAATACCCACACGCTGCTGATAACCTTTGGATAAAGTATTTATCAAACGCTTGCCCATGTCACTCAAGCCACAACGCTGTTTTACATCACCCAGTGCAACTCGAGTCTCATGACGCTGTATCCGATGTAATTTAGCGACAAATCGCAAATATTCATCTACCGTCATTTCTTGGTAAAGGGGAGGTGTTTCCGGCAAGTAGCCAATAAATGCTTTGGCACCCCGCGGCTTATCTAATAAATCCACGCCACATATACTTATACTGCCGACACTAGGCGCAAGATTACCGGTCAACATACGCAAGGTCGATGTTTTGCCCGCACCATTGGGGCCGAGCAAACCTAACACCTCGCCTTTTTTAAGCACTAAATCAATGTTTTGCACTGCCGCATGACCACCGAAATCACGGCATAGGTTCTGCGTATAAACAGTGACAGGTGCTATTTTTTCAATCATTACGGTGTCTTCAAGATTCATTAAATTTCAACTGATAGTACCGCAAAACAATGCAACGCTAAGAATACCTCAACACAACTATTTTATAGTATAAGCATCAAGCTGCATCAAATAGCGTTCATCTAATATCCTGCCAAATTAGGTATCAACATTTTTATCCGTTAATTTATTAACATCATAACGTAGCTCATCTTACTGATGAATACTGTAAAAAATCGACTTAATTTAAGGGCATTTTAAGGGCGTTTCTAAAAATTCAGAGCTCGTCCAAATGCAAGACGCGGGGAAAATTTTGCAGCGCCACATATGGTTGATATGTAAGCAAGAAACTTTTCCCGCAACACAGCAATTGGGATGAAACCTGGATTTTTAGAGGTGTCTTTAACGGGAATACTTTTTATTACATAGTGTTATGGGTATAACAGAATAATTTGATATGGTTATTATGAGATCGAGAGGTGACCTCAAGCGCGCTGTGAGCTGAACACTAAATTCGGTATATTACAAGAAAGTATTTAATGAAAAATAATATCTCGACTAGTCACCAGTACCATCATAAATAGCCTGCAAATAGACTTTGGCGCCCATGCGCTCAAAATCGAACGCACAGGGATAAAAAAAACAAAATGATTCATTGTGCAACATGTTGCATATAAACAACACCCCGACCGCACTTGAATTGACAAAAATAAAAATATAAACACATAATCAACACACAGGATAGAAATGCCTTACAGGTTGTAAGCATGCAAAATCATGTCACTTTGGCATATTTCTCGTATTTGTATTAGCAATAAACAGTTTTTCAGCATTAAACTGAACTTTCTTTAAAAAGGACAACAGCATGAAGATAATGTCAGCGAAAAAATATCTTATCGGCGCATTTGTTTTGCCATTTCTATTTTCCGGCACCATTTCAGCGGAGTCCGCTGAAAAGCCAGAAGCTTATGGTGTAGATGATAGCGGCGCCGTATGGCGCAGCACGTCAGATTTAGGCAACCATTGTTGGCGTACTGGGTATTGGACGCCCGCTATGGCAACCATAGAATGTGACCCTGATTTATTTCCAGAACCAGTAGCAGTCGTTGCCGCACCGGCTCCTGCTCCAGCAGCCCCTAGAAACGTTACTTTCTCTGCAGACGCCCTATTTGATTTTGATAGCGCTCAGTTGAAACCAGCAGGTGCGCAAGCACTTGATGAGTTCGTCAGAGGTCTAGAAGGTGTTAATTATGATCTCATTACCGCCACTGGCCATGCTGATCGCATTGGCAGCGCAGACTACAACAAGAGACTTTCTATACGTCGTGCTGAGTCTGTAAAAAACCACTTGGTATCAAGAGGCATTGACGCTAACCGTATCTATGCCGATGGCGTAGGTGAAGCTGGTTCAGAAACAGGCGACACATGCAATAGAATGAGCGGCAAAGCATTAAAAGACTGCTTAGCACCTGATCGTCGTGTTGACATTGAAGTTTCTGGCTCAAACTAGACAAGAAATTTCTTTTTCTCCTGTAACAAAAAAAGCCCTGCTATTACGCAGGGTTTTTTTATAGTGTGTACTTTATACAAAAAACAACAATAAGTTTGACTAACTACGCTCTTCAACACTAATGATTCAACCCGCTAAAATTGACACCTTACTCTCAGCACGCTGGATTATTCCAGTCGAGCCTGTTGAAACGGTATTACAAGATCATGCCATCGCAATAGACAAAGGCATAATTGCCGCCATTCTTCCTGTCGAAGAAGCTAACGAGAAATTTACCCCCAACGAACGGGTTTCGTTGGATAGCCACGCACTCATTCCTGGCCTAGTTAATTTACATACCCATGCCGCAATGACGTTAATGCGCGGCTTGGCTGACGACTTACCATTAATGGAGTGGCTCAACAATCACATTTGGCCAGCAGAAAGCCAACACGTTTCTTCCGACTATGTTTTTGATGGCACCCGCCTTGCCTGCGCTGAAATGATCAAAGGTGGCATCACCAGCTTTAACGACATGTACTTCTTCCCTGAAGCCGCTGCTGAAGCTGCGATAGCCGCAGGCATACGTGCTTCGATTGGTATGATTGTCATTGATTTTCCAAGTGCATATGCCAGCGATACCGAAGACTACTTATCTAAAGGATTGGCATTACGCGAAAAATATCAACAACACCCACAACTGTCATTTTGTTTCGCCCCACATGCTCCCTACACTGTCAGCGACAAAGCATTTACCCGCATATTGACTTATGCCGAGCAGCTCGACCTACCCATACATACGCACCTTCACGAAACAAAAGATGAGATAAAGCTCAGTTTAGAATTCCATGGTATGCGTCCAATTGAGCGACTGCACAAGTTGGGGTTACTCGGCCCAAACCTCATTGCCGTACACATGACGCAGCTTACCGACAACGAAATCAAACTCGTCGCACAGCAAGGCTGCAGCATCGCGCATTGCCCTTCGTCCAACATGAAACTGGCCAATGGGTTTTCGCCTATCGCAAAACTGCTAGCGCAAAATGTAAATATTGGATTAGGAACGGACAGTGCTGCCAGCAATAACCGCCTGGATATGTTTGAAGAAATGCGCCTTGCCGCGCTACTCGCTAAAGTCGTGAGCGAACAAGCCGACGTTTTAACCGCACGCAAAGCTTTACTGATGGCCACTCTTGCTGGCGCCAGCGCATTGGGCATAGATCATATCACCGGATCACTCGCTACGGGAAAAGCCGCCGACATCACCGCAGTCGACTTCTCAGACATTAACCTCATGCCTTGTTATGATCCGATTTCGCATCTTATTTACGTAGCCGGCCGTGAACAGGTGAGCCATGTGTGGGTAAATGGTAAAATACTGCTTAGTGAAGGACAACTCACTACCTTGGACAAGATAGAACTACAGCATAGTGCAACGTTCTGGCAGCAACGAATTGGGGCAGCAAATAAACAATAAAGGGCATAGGGAAACAAATGGAAAAAGACGGCATTAATGTAGATCCACTCGAAATAGAGAAATTCAGCCAGCTCGCACACCGCTGGTGGGATCCCAACAGCGAATTCAAACCACTCCATGAGATCAACCCACTACGCTTGAATTACATCAAAGAACTTGCCGGAATGGAAGACAAGACCGTTGTTGATGTCGGCTGTGGGGGTGGCATTTTGTCAGAAAGTATGGCCGCCAGCGGTGCCAATGTTACTGGCATTGATCTCAGTAAAAAAGCACTAAAAGTTGCCAAGCTGCACCTACTAGAAAGCGGACATCAGGTTGAGTATCGCAAAATCACCGCCGAATCACTTTCCAAAGAAAAGCCACAGCACTATGACATCGTCACCTGCATGGAAATGCTCGAACATGTCCCTGACCCCATGAGCGTGGTCCAATCCTGCGCTGAACTCGTCAAACCGGGCGGATGGGTATTCTTCTCGACCATTAATCGCAACCCCAAAGCCTACGTATACGCCATTATTGGCGCAGAATACGTGTTAAACATACTTCCACGTGGCACCCATGAATACGCTAAATTCATCAAACCCGCCGAACTCGCCCGTATGGCGCGTAATGCAGGACTATCAAGCAAAGAAATAATCGGCCTGACCTACAACCCAATCACCAAGGTCTATGCATTAGAATCTGACTCCAGCGTCAACTACATCATGGCCTACCGCGCTTAGTTCTGATGATTAAGGCCGTTCTTTTCGACCTCGATGGCACTATTGCAGACACCGCACCCGACTTAGGTCACGCGCTTAATCGAATGCTTCTTGCACGTAGATTAGACGAATTACCCATCACGTTAATCCGCACCGAGGCTTCCGCAGGCTCACGCGGTTTGTTAAGGCTGGGGTTCAATATTCAGCCCAGCGATGATGGCTTTGAGCAAATGCGCGATGAATTTCTTGGAAATTATACCGAGCGTCTATGCCATGACACCCATCTATTTTCCGGCATGGCTGAACTCCTAGACCAACTAGAAGCACGCAGCCTCCCTTGGGGAATCGTCACCAACAAACCCGCACGTTTCACCCAACCGTTAATTCAACTACTCGGCCTAACACAACGTGCCGCCTGCGTCATTAGTGGTGACGAAACCACTCACGCAAAACCACATCCTGAACCACTCCTCGTTGCCAGCCAAAAAATTGCGGTGACACCATCTGAATGCATCTATCTGGGTGATGACCTAAGAGATGTTCAAGCCAGCCTAGCCGCAGGCATGTTACCCATTATTGCCAACTATGGGTATCTGGGTAACGATCAGCCGCCTGAAACCTGGGGCGCCAAGTATCTCATTGATCATCCACAAGACTTGCTTACTTATCTTTAGGTGTTAGAATGAACTATTCGTAAGAGAAGGGGTTGAACTTTCCGGCTCCGCCACTATCTTATGACTACCACAAAGATTACCGGGGACGATCTGGCTTCGACGTGGGTTGCAAAGCAGCGCAGGGCATACCGAGGGTCAGAGT
>JAJFJH010000339.1 GCA_021774155.1 Nitrosomonas sp. | reverse complement strand
TGAAATTGATGCCAGTTACGTGAACGTAATCGAAGGTTACCGTAGGGTGATATCAGAATTAAAAGAAATGCTTGATGATGTGGAACTAATACACATTGAATCATTTGCTGAATTGCATTACCAGAAAGTTGAAACAGGACGACTGATTTTAATAGATAGTGCGCATTACCTCAGCTTTGATTGCTACGGAAAATTTAATGATTGTGGCATCCATGGAATGGACATCCCGTTCTTGTCACAAGCTGATTATGGACGCATGCTTTTTGATGCAATTCAAGATCTGGAAACTGACGCAAGAATGGTGCTTATCCCAGGAGGGTTTCTGCATCACACATTCTTTCCAACTGAGCAGGACGTGATACACCAGCTTGAAAAATATTACGAAATATACGACTCTACTGATGCATTTGGTGGAATAGTCCCTTTTGTTTGGAGCAGTCTAAGTAACGATGAAGACTTTCTCGTTGGAGCAAGGTATCTGCCAAAAGTAAGAAAACATATGACCGATAATTTGGGCATGAGAAAGTAATGTGGGTTCTAACGGATGTTTGCAAAATGTTTCACTTAGCATTGTCGTTAGACGCCTCATCGGTAACAAAAGTTTTTTTAAAAATCGAATAAAAGGAGAATGATATGCCAAAAAATATTGTGATTTTTTCTGATGGCACGGGCCAAGAAGGTGGTAAAGGGACGAGTACAAATATTGATAAATTATTCAATATGATTGAAGATCACCCGTTAAAACAAATCCGCTACTATGATGCTGGCTTAGGTACTGGACGGCGAAAAATATCTGGCAATGTTGGTGGAAAAGGCATTTCAGAGAACATTATTGATTACTACACAGTTATTTCTGAAAAATTTGAGGCAGGTGATCAAATCTATCTATTTGGTTTCAGTCGAGGAGCGGCAACAGTGCGCAGCCTATCAGGTTTTATAGATTACTTCGGAATATTGCCGAAATCTCGTCCTGAGTTGATAAAGCAGGCTTATAAAATCTACAAGATTAGAAGTGAATCAAAACGAAAGAAAAAAGCAGACGAGTTTATTGCAACTCACCACACAACGTGGACAAAAATTAGATTTCTCGGTTGCTATGATACTGTTGCTGCATTGGGTATTCCAATTAAGTCTATTAGCGCGCTATTTGATTACATCCCCGGATTCAAACATTCGTTCCATAACTTTAAATTGAGTAAATGCGTTGAAAATGCTTATCAGGCATTAGCCATTGATGACGAACGAAAAACGTTTCACCCTATCCTCTGGGATCCAGAAGTCTTGCCCTATCAAACTATCAAGCAAGTCTGGTTTTGTGGAATGCATACTGATGTAGGTGGTGGCTATGATGAACAGGAATTATCAGACATCCCGTTGGACTGGATGAATAGTATGGCTGTTAAACACGGCCTTATTATAGATTCTAATAATTCTGTGCCGATTCATGGTGATGTGAATGGACTTATGCATAACTCCCGTGGAAAAATTTGGACAAAACTTTTTCGCAAAAAACAGCGTTACTGGGATACAAACAGAAAAGACAAACCTATTGTTCATAATAGTGTCTTGCAGCGAAAGAAAAATGCAAGCAATAATGATAGTCCGCCTTATAATCCGTGGATATTAGAGTTGGAATATGGAGTTGAAAAATAGCACATACCCAGCAACACCCTGCATCCAGTTCTGCGCAGGGCGTTGCACAACGCAAAAGGTGCCAGTCATTGCGTTGTGCAGCTCGCAATACTACTATTTTCAATAATAGCTTGACCACCATACGTAAAACACTAACCGTTTCCAACAAAGAAATCTGTGAGAAAACTCACACTAAGATATTCATTTGTGGCCAAAGCTGTTTTTTACAGCCCCCATTTCTAACCTTCCCTCAATCATTACCAAATGCTTTTATGCACGATGCAATGACTGACACCTATGCTTTCGTTTCTATCGTGGTGTATTTGATCGGTTTTAGCAGGCTACTTATATAGACCCTATCGGTGCATCAAGGTATTTGACTTCTGACTCATTTAAACTCCGTTGAAATTCGTCGTGTTGAGCGATCCGAAAGCTTTGCGATTTTGTCGAACTAAGGCGTGCAGATCAGCCAAAAATTTGTTTGATAGTGGTTTTTTTGCAAGCACCTGCTGTGCCAGAACATCGGCCTTTTGGAATATTGGATTAAGGCCGCCGAATGGGTCGGTCTCAGCGTGACCAGTAAGAATACGGTGAAAGGTCGCCTGCGCAATATGTGCCACGCTTTCCGACTGGTCGCGGGTGAATGCCGTAGTTCCCGTCCGACCGATCCGACGAATATCGCAAAAGGCATGCGTGGCTTCATGTATTACGGTTACCTTTTGGAGAACCGTATTTGCGCTCCGAAAATCCAACATGAAGGTGTTTGCATAAATCAGCACAGCATTAGTCGTCTTGTGCTGTGCGTCTTGAGCAAAATATACTCCGCGGTAATTCGCTGGCATTTTGTGTATTTCGGCAGTAATTTCTCCGTATTGAAGCGCCTTACGCACCATCAGGTAACTACCCGGCGAGACGTCCACACCCATGGCGCTGAAACGGATTTTCAACAAGCCCGGATGGCTCAACACATTGATTAGGGATTGCGCCAGATTGGCATTCAGATCAGTGAGACCCCCCACTGTTGGGATCGGCGGGAGGGTTACCGGCGTTCTCAGCAACCTGTCAAACACGTCCATCGTCTGCTCGCCCACTATGCCGTCGACACCGAACCGCAAATTTGTCAGCCGTTGTTTCCTCTGAAAATCGAAGACCTTCTTCTTGGTTTCGCCGCCGAAAATTCCGTCCGGTGTATTGAATTTCTTGGTCGATTTCGGCAAGGGATGGCCGAGGTCTATCAGCGCCTGTTGCACATGGCGCACGTAAAGTCCCTTGCTGCCATATTTCATTGGAGGGTTATTGTTCGCCGTATTTTGCAGGCGAGCGTTGGTGTTGAAACGAGGAGATGTCAGTCTCATAAAGGTTCCTCCGGATAAAAAATGATGGATCTGCCATAAAAGGTGTCACCCACTAGTGCAGCCTCGTTATACTGCTATTTTCAATATTAGCTTGATCACATGCATAAAACACTAACCGTAGCCAACAAAGAAACCTCAGAGAAAACTCACACTCAGATATTCATTTATGACCAAAACTGCTTTTTACGCAACCATTTCTAACCTATCCTTAATCATTACCAATTGCTTTTTTGCACAATGTAGTGACTGACACCTATGTTTCTTTTTTGAACACTTTAACACTTCACCTATAAACTCCTTCGAATCTCTGAGGAGGAAGAATAGTAATATGATAATGACCTCCGTGATTATCATATCTTTGACATAAATGTTCTTTTCTTAAAGTCCTATCATTAAACAAGATAACTTTTACATTCATTTGGGCCTTAATCATTTTAAGCTGAGAGCGTGCAGCTTCACGATCGAACAAGCTTTCGTATGTCTTATCATTTTCTCCTTTTTTCAACGCATGGCGATGGTCATATTTGAGGCTGTTTTTTATAGGGAGCCGCATATCGACATTCAAACCAGTTTGATGCGTCCCATGACCTTTTGTTTTTCCACCTTTCTTTTTCGAAAAGTCTCGCACCCACATTGGAGGATTACTTCGCAGAAATAATGACTTTAAATAATAGTATATTCCTGCGTTAGAAAGGCGATCTTTCATCCATGTTGTTGTATAACTATTACCATAGTCTGTTTTCACAACCTCCCACCCAAAACCTGATTGTCCAGTCATATCAACCCAGCCAGGAGCATTCTTGGCTGCCAACCAACGATGAGTATTTTTATGGATATCTATTCGCCCATCGCCACCTTCAACTCGAACATTCCCTTTACAAATAGATTGAAACAATTTAATTAAATCAATGAACTCCTTGTCAACTATTGTTTTGTCTTTTACCCAATCATATCCAATACTGACAAATCTATCTCTAATTTTTTTAAAATCATCCGGATCATTATGTGGTACACCATTTTTAGAGTTACCACTTCCAACAGAGCCTGTTAATTTAAGTATTGCCATGTAGCATTATCCTTATTAGAAAAAGTGACAGTCATCACAACCCCCAACCACTCACTTCTTACCCACCCCATGACCCGAAAGACGTTGAACTTCTTTCAGCCAGTCAGGCCCAAGCTCATCAATTATTTCAATAAAATTCTTGGTCATTAAATATTGCACGCGTCGGATTAACAAAGGCGCGGGATTCGTTGGCTCAGTGCGTTCAATAAAATTACAAGCCTTTTCCAGCACTCGCACAACGTCCTCACGGTTACGAATTTCGCCAGCCTGCTGTGCGGATGGTTTTTGTGGATTGGTATTCGCCTCACTCTCATCCGCTTCCTCAGTTACCGCTGTTTTCATGCACAAAGGCAGCACAGTTTTAATAATTTCGGTCAGCGGTTTAAAATCAGGCACAAGTTCGTTGGAACCTACTTTTTCTTTAAGCAATGCTTGAATATGATCCAGCGCTTGCAACGCATCTTGCATGGCTTGAACTAACGTTTTATTCTCGTCAGCACGAACAATAATTTCAATTTCAGCTTGATTAGTATCACTTTCGCCATCTACCGCAGATAGTTTGCCCAGTGCTACCAAAATATCTCGAATCGATAACTGAGCATGTAACTGAACCTGCTCATGCTTCACAGAAGCAAATTTGACACTACGCAGTTCATTGACTAATGGTAGATCGCTGACTGATGTCTCTGAGTCTGTAAGCGATGCGAGCACATTAAGACGCATAGTCGGATCATTATCATCATCTGGATCAAGGCAGGGATGTACATCGTCCCAATGACGAACTAACATTTCCTGTATTAATTTCAAACCAGAAGAGAATCCTAACAATCCTTCTAAGCACGTATTTGCACGCAGTAACAAAATTGCCACACGCAAATCTTTAGAAAGTGAGAAAAGTGCTTCTGCTCGTAATTTAATATCAACCCAGTCCGGATCTACAGCTAAAACAACTGAATCACCCATTATTCGCTCTGGCTTCCCTTTGCTAGCTTGTTCTAACGCCATAAAATCAGCTTCATGTTCACGATCAGGCCCACAAGGCTGATCCTGTGAAATAGGTGCTAGTAATCCTTCAAGTTCCATAACTATATAAATTCCTTTAATAATCCAGCATCCGTCAAGACAGGTTTAATACAGGATAGACGAGCGTAAAAATCTCTTCTGTGAGAAAACTCACAACGTGAAATAGAAAACGTTTAAATGTGAGTTTTCCCACAGTGTTTTGAACATAAGAGACGTACTATCGGAGAGTGTGGGGTTAATTATTTTTTTATCCGAAAATAGGAGCGTCATTTAATGAAGGTTGTCTCGAATCTTACTAGAGCTATATTGGTCATTACGCTTTTGTTTCTGGTCGGGTGCGCCAGCGCACCGAAACCACCTATCGCTAAAGTCTCACTTAACGTAAAGGATAATATCAATTTATACACTAACGAAAATAACCATACTGAAGCTAGGCCGGTCGTAATAAGAATTTATGAACTCAATTCTTTAGCTGCATTTAATAACGCAGATTTTTTCTCTATTTTTAATAATTATGAAGCAGCGCTGGGTAGTGAACACCTAAACAGTGAAGAATTTCAACTTCCCCCAGGGGAGCAACTTAAATTTGATCGAACACTGCACATTGACACACGTTATATCGGTGTTATTTCCGCATTTCGAGATCTTGAACACGCGCAATGGCGTGCAGCAACAACTGTCCCGCTGAAAGAAAGTGCTCCAGAAATTTACATCATGATCGAAGGAAACAAAGTAATGATTGGCGCAAAGCGCGCCTGTGGCTTTTTTTGTAGGATTTGGTCGCCCAAACCACCGGTTGGCAGTTTATATGAAATTGTCAAACCTCGTACCGAATAGAATTTGGAGAAGTTACTATGTTTTGGAACAACAAAACCATATGGTCAGAGGGCATGTTTCTTCAGCCACAACATTTTCAACAGCATGACCGTTATCTCGAAAGACAATTGGAAGGTCGCACTGCCCCTCTACTTGGATATAGCTGGGGCTTTAGTCATATAGAGCTGGATTCCGCTGCATTGATGCTTGGCAAAATTCAACTGACGGCAGCGTGCGGGATTTTTCCAGACGGCACCCCGTTTGACTTTCCCCATCAAGACAGTCCACCAATGCCCTTAGATATCGACGTTGATAATAAAGATGAAGTTATCGTATTGGCTCTTCCGATGCGCCGCGCAGGTACGGATGAAACTGACTTGGAGAACAATCAAGATAAAAGCCTTACCCGTTTCATCGTCAATGAGACTGAGGTCGTGGATTCCAACACACAAGCTGATAACACGGCATTTTTACAGGTGGGACAACTTCGGTTAAAACTCATGCGCAAACGAGACATAACAGATGCCTACACCGTTCTTGGCGTCGTGCAAGTTTCTGAACGCCTCACTGATAATCAATTGGTTCTACAAAAAGCATTTACCCCGCCCATGTTGCACTTGGGTTCCGATGCCACTCTGGCAGGATTTCTACAAGAATTGTGTGGACTGCTTCATCAGCGTGGCGAAGCGCTGGCTTCACGAATTGCGCAACCTGGACGTGGTGGGGTAGCAGAAATCGCTGATTTTCTCCTACTACAAACCATTAACCGCTATGAGCCATTGTTTAATCACTTGACGACGGCCCCAATGTTGCATCCAGAGCGCCTATTTAGTCTCTGCCTCCACCTTGCTGGAGATCTAGAAACCTTTAACGATAAAAATCGCCGCCCATCCAAATACCCTGAATATCAACATGATATGTTAGCACAATGTTTTATTCCACTGATGGAATGTTTGCGTCGTTCTTTAAGTATGGTGTTAGAACAAGGCGCTATCGCCATTGAACTACAAGAACGCAAATATAATGTTCGCGTCGCCATCATTCCTGATCAATCACTACTTAAGTCCGCTAGTTTTGTTCTTGCTGTAAATGCTCAATTACCCGCAGAAAAATTACGTTCGCAATTTCCCGCACAAGCGAAAATTGGACCTGTCGAGAATATTAGAGATTTGGTTAATTTAGCTTTGCCAGGCATGACGCTCAATGCATTACCTGTGGCACCAAGGCAGATCCCCTTTCACGTGGGATTTAACTATTTTGAGATCGAAAAAGAAAATGAGATGTGGAAGCTGCTTGAAAGCTCTGGTGGACTAGCCATTCATATTGCCGGTGATTTCCCTGGGCTCGCACTTGAGTTCTGGGCTGTTAGGAACTAGAGAGTCGCTTTCAAATGCCATACCCTGCATAACTTTGACAACGGATTCTTGTTATGAATAAAGATGACCCATTCGCTTCTCCAGATTCAGATAGAACGATAATCATGCCTTCACCTGATGGTCGCGTCCCGCCACAAGAAAAAATCCTCAATCATAGGCAAACCTCCACACCGCTTGGAATGATGTCGGGTGTCGATATACCGGCATCTGTTGCAGGATTAAACCCTCTACTTACAGCAGCTAATCCCCTGTTGAATGTCGTACCACAATTACGTGCCACCTTGCAGCACACTGATCCATCAGGTTTACGTGAGCACATCGCACAAAATATTAAAATATTCGAGAGTCGAGCCAAAGCTTCTGGGATTGCGCCCGAAAAAGTTATTGCTGCACGCTATATAATTTGCACACTCCTGGATGAAACCATTGCTTCCACTCCATGGGGCAGTGGTGGATGGGGCAAACACAGCCTACTTGTTATGTTTCACAACGAAGCATCAGGTGGCGAGAATTTTTTTCAGTTACTAACAAAACTAGCTGAAAACCCAAAAGCTAACCGCGACATATTGGAATTCATGAGTGTTTGTCTCGCATTAGGTTTTGAAGGGCGCTATCGCGTTATGAATAACGGTAAGTCTCATCTTGAGTCATTGCGCGAAAGACTGACACAAATATTAATTAAAGAACAAGGAGCATATGAACGTGACCTATCACCTCATTGGCAAGCCGCTCTCATTAAACGCGCCAAAATATTTATGCTTTTGCCTTTATGGGTCATATCTGCCTTATGTGGATTAACTTTATTAACGACCTATCTGAGCTTCAGTTATCTGCTCAATAGCGCGTCGGATCCAGTATTTTCCCAAATACAATCCATTCAGGTCAAACATCAAGCACCCAAACTAAGGGTCTTTTCTCCACCACCTGCGGCACCATTACTCACTGAATTTCTCAATGCAGAAATTCAAGAGGGCTTAGTCGCTGTACACAACGATACCGACCACAGTGTCGTCATTACTTTACTAGGTGATGGAATTTTCGCATCAGGCAGCACTGCAATTTCGTTGAATTTTGTGCAGGTACTCACGCGAATCGCTGAAAAACTAAACACTGTTCCCGGACAAGTACTCGTCACAGGCCACACTGACGACCGACCGATAAATTCCATTCGGTTTCCTTCAAATTGGCATCTATCGCAAGAACGCGCCCAATCTGTATTACAGCTTCTGGTCAAAATGGGCGTTCCAATCAACCGCCTAAATGCAGAAGGAAATGCCGATGCGGAGCCTGTTGCTTCTAACAGCACAAGTGAAGGCCGCGCACGCAATCGTCGCGTTGAGATTGTACTGTTTGCTTCAGGTGCGAATAAATAAATAACTCACTCTAGAAAAAATTTCTATTAGAGGTTAGTGGAATGAAAAAAATTTTTAAATTCTTGTTCAATCGATGGACATTTGCCTTCCTAGGCCTAGCTGCTATTAGTCTACTAATCTGGTTTGCTGGGCCATTGCTCGCATTCGCAGATTATCATCCATTAGAATCTAGCACTGTACGGTCAGTATTTATTGTGCTTATCATTAGTTTCTACATCGGAAAGCTTATTTGGCGTTTCATTAAAGCGCGAAATTTAAACGCTAAGTTAATCGACGGACTCTTACGACAAACATCTTCACAACCAAATCCAGATACAGATACCAGCGCGGGCGTAGAGGAAGTCGCATTGTTAAACAAACGTTTTGAAGAAGCTGTAGCCGTACTAAAACAGGCTGACCCTAGAAGCGGCGCTAAACGACCACTACTTGCTGCTTTATCTCACCGACAGTATCTTTATGAGCTTCCCTGGTATATCTTCATCGGTGCACCAGGCTCAGGAAAAACCACTGCACTGGCCAATTCGGGACTACAATTTCCACTTGCTGAACGTTTTGGCAAGAAAGCCATTTCAGGTGTTGGCGGTACTAGAGATTGTGATTGGTGGTTTACTGACGAAGCCGTCTTGTTAGATACTGCCGGACGTTACACCACCCAGGAAAGTGATCATGCAGCAGACAGTGCAGCATGGACAGGCTTTCTACAACTTCTGAAGAAATACCGCCCGCGTCGTCCTATCAATGGTGTTTTTGTCACTGTCAGCGTAGCTGATCTATTGCAACAAACACCAGCACAACGAGAAACACAAGCCAATGCATTACGCCAACGCATTCAAGAATTGCACGAAAAACTTAACATTCGTTTCCCGCTATATGTGCTTGTAACAAAAGCGGACTTACTTGCCGGCTTTATGGAATTCTTTGGTGAATACGGCAAAGAGGAACGGGCGCAAGTGTGGGGAACTTCTTTTGCTCTTGCAGAAAAACAAGATGTTTCCCCACTCACCAATTTTAACGCCGAGTTTTCGGCTTTGGAGCAGCGCCTTAATGATCGATTAATCAATTATTTGCAACAGGAAAGAGACATACAACGACGAGAATTACTTTATGCCTTCCCACAACAATTTAGCACGCTTAAAGAAGTTCTAGGTAATTTCCTTAATCAGGTATTCTCACCTTCGCGTTTTGAACAACAGCCATTATTACGTGGCGTGTACTTTACCAGCGGAACCCAAGAAGGTAATCCGATTGATCGTGTAATGGGAAACCTTGGTCGTGCACTCCACCTTGATCCTAAATTACTTGCGCAGAGCACATCCAGCGGAAAGAGTTTTTTCCTCACACGTCTTATAAAAGATGTGATTTTCCCTGAAGCCGAACTGGCAGGCACTAATCTCCGCTGGGAACGCAAACAGGTATCACTACAATGGGGCGCCTTTTTTGCTGCTATGTTGCTGACACTCGGTATCGCAGCCACTTGGACAATAAGCTATTCAAATAATAAAATATATGTTGCAGAAGTAAAGAATAAAATACTTCCAGTATCACAACAAGTTGAAGCGCTACCTGACATGCAACAGTTGAACCTAACTCAATTGCTGTCGTCACTTGATTCGGTACAGAAGCTCTCACAAACTTCCACCATTAACGAAGACTCAGAGCCTTTATCCATGGGATTTGGGCTTTATCAGGGTGATAAACTGGCAGCCGCCACGAATAATGCTTATCAACGCTTATTGCAGGATGCATTTTTACCGCAACTTGTGTTGCGTATTGAGCATCTTCTTAGTAATGCCGGTCAAGAAAATTTAGAGCTTTTATATGAAGGGCTTAAGGCCTACCTCATGTTGAATAATTCTGAATATTTTGACCCTATTGCCTTAAAAGCCTTCATTATTACAGACTGGGAAACAAATCTTCAGCGAGAATTCACCCTTGAACAGCGCCAAGCACTCGGATCTCATTTGGATAATTTATTAAGCCGCGGCCAACTGTCTTCACCTATTCCCGTCAACACGCAGTTAATCACGAATGTACGTAATATTGTAGCCAGAACACCCATCGCACAACGTATTTACACCCGGATAAAACTACAAGGAATAGGCTCAAATTTTCCTGAATTTACAATTACAAAAGCCGCAGGGCCTGCTGCTTCACTGGTTTTCACTCGCGCAAGTGGACAACCACTTACTAAAGGCGTTCCGGGTCTATTTAGCTACAATGGATACTATCAATCATTCTCTCAGGCATCAAAGGATGTCACCAAACAATTAGCTGATGAAGAAGACTGGGTTCTTGATTTACCGGAAAAAAATCGTAGCAGCCTCTTTAACCCACAAGCAGAGAATGATCTTGTCGACCAAGTCCGCCGATTATATCTTCGTGACTATGCGCAAACATGGGAACTGTTTATTAAAGATATAGAACTAGTCTCTACCCATAATTTACAGGATAGCATTCAATCGGCACGTGTCCTCTCCGCAGCTGACTCGCCTCTACCTGTATTGCTACATGCCATCGTAAAAGAGGTAACGTTAGTGAACATCGATGAGAGCAACAAAAATGTAATCAACAAAGCGACAGACAGAGTAAGAGATGCCAGTGATCAATTACGACTACTTCTTGGTCATAATAAAGAAAAAACACCAACCGTGGCGATTGTATCCAGACCAGAAAATATTGTGGATGACCGCTTTGACGAATTACGTAGTATGGTTTACCCAGCCATTCCCGGCCAACCTGCGCCTATGGATGCGATACTTGCACAAATTAATAATCTTTATTTACTACTCATCTCAACTGAAGCCGCTTTGAAAAGTGGTGTTGCACCGCCACCCAGCGAGTTACCCAACCAAATCAAAGCAGATGCAGGTTACTTGCCTGAGCCCATACGTTCAATGCTAACAACGCTTTCTACCGGTGGGATTAGTCATGCTTTGGGACAAAAACGCGCAAAGCTAAACCAATCACTTACGACGGACATCACAGAATTCTGTCGCCAAGCAACCTCAGATCGCTACCCCTTTACCAAAACAAGTATGCGCGACATAACTCAAGATGACTTTGCGCAACTCTTTTCGCCCGGCGGACTTCTTGATACATTCTTCCAGAGTAATCTTTCTCAATACGTTGACACCTCAACACGACCATGGCGCTTTCGTAAAGTAGGTGACGCCAGTATGGGTGATGCTACCAAAGACTTACAAGAGTTTTACCGCGCGCAAGTCATTCGGGATGTCTTTTTTCGCGATGGCGGTCAACGAGCAGGTATGAAGTTCATGTTCAAACCCATTGATATGGATGCCTCAATCACGCAATTCATTCTCGATGTCGATGGGCAACTAGTGGAATATCGTCATGGCCCACAAGTACCGACATCCATACAATGGCCCGGCCCTAAAGGGAGCACG
Source organism: Nitrosomonas sp. (assembly GCA_021774155.1). Lineage (GTDB taxonomy): Bacteria > Pseudomonadota > Gammaproteobacteria > Burkholderiales > Nitrosomonadaceae > Nitrosomonas. Next base: position 10,152 of record JAJFJH010000339.1, on the reverse strand, counting down.
CAAGTACGTTTACAGATAAATCCTGCCAGCATAAGCGGCACGTCTGGGCAAGTGTTCGAAGGACCCTGGGCATTGTTCCGCATGTTCGATAGAATACAAATCACCCCATCAACTCAGCCTGAGAAATTCTTTGCCACTTTCAACATAGACCAACGAAAAGTACAATTTGAGATTGTTACCAGTAGCGTACAGAATCCATTCCGATTGCAGGAATTTGAACAATTCAACTGCCCTACAAAACTATAAGCCTGTTAACTATGCCCTTTCAATTACAGCGCCTAAAATAATGAACGATGAAGATCAGCTCATCGCTGGATGGTATGGAAAAATACCTTCGCTTGGCGATTTTGCCTCACGTCGCCTTCCAACCAACTTCATCAATACATGGGATTCATGGCTGCAACATTCCATGACAGCAAGCCGAGAACAATTGAAAGAACGCTGGCTAAATCTTTACCTCACTGGCCCAATATGGCGATTTACTCTCATGCCTGGTATATGTGGTGATGAAATGTGGGCGGGTATACTCATGCCAAGCGTCGATAAGATAGGTCGCTATTTTCCTTTAACTATTGCAATACCGTTGGCACCTCGTCCTGGCATGATGTTAACCGCATATTCTGCACAGACATGGTATGGCGCTTTGGAACAACACGCATTAGCTTCACTTAATATCAATACATTACCAGAGGATCTTGACCGATGCTTGGCTAAGCACCCATTTCCAGCATCACTCACCAACATTAAATCTATGCCAACTCAAGAACTTGCAACCTGGTGGCAAGCAGCGACCCAAATTACCCACAAAACACTATTACTACCCACAGAAAACGCGGTGATTGAACTATTCAAAGCCACAACGGAAGAATTACTCATGACAACAGGATCAGGTAAAAGTATCTGGTGGAAAGTGTCACCATATACAGGAAAAGCCCAGTTACATTGCTTCACTGGGCTTCCTCCAGAGAATTATTTTTCTGCGCTACTGGGAGATGATGTTCTACAATGAAACACTAGAAACCCTTGACTATTTAATACACTAGGCACATGAAATCAGTTCCTCCGCCAAATAACAATGATCGAACGGTGATACCGCAGCAATTGCATACAGGACTTTCTCCAACCACCTTAAGCATCATTCAACCCGGCGACAATGCCTTACCCATCGGGTCGGTACTTGGAGAATTTGAAATCACTGACATTATTGGTTGGGGTGGCTTTGGCATTGTTTATCTAGCCTATGATCATTCACTGCAACGCCAGATTGCACTCAAGGAATACATGCCTTCCTCGCTGGCTGTGCGCGGCAGTAATGCAAGCGTCTCGGTAAAGTCTGAGCAACACAAAGAAACTTTTCAGGCGGGATTACGTAGTTTTATCAACGAAGCACGTTTATTAGCACATTTTGACCATGCCTCATTGCTGAAGGTTTACCGTTTCTGGGAAAGTAATGGCACGGCTTATATGGTGATGCCTTACTATAAGGGACTGACACTAAAGGAAACGCTACAGGTCATGCCCAGTCCACCTGACGAAGCTTGGATAAAGAACCTGTTAGATCCATTACTTGATGCACTCGATGTTCTCCACAAAGATCAGTGCTTTCACCGTGACATCGCACCAGACAACATATTAATTCTTCCAGATGGTCGCCCACTGTTACTAGATTTTGGTGCCGCACGCCGTGTAATCAGTGATATGACTCAATCGCTCACGGTCATTCTAAAGCCAGGCTATGCCCCGATTGAACAATACGGCGATGTAGAAACAATGACACAGGGACCATGGACCGACATCTACGCGTTAGCAGCGGTATCCTATCTTGCTATCACCGGTCAAACACCGACAGCGTCCGTCAGCCGCATCATCTCCGACACACTCTCCCCATTAACTGGAGTCGCTGCAGGTCGATACAGCGCTGACTTCCTAAGAGGCATTGATCAGGCACTTGCGGTTAGGCCCGAGGATCGCCCTCAGAATGTTGACGCACTACGACGTTTACTCAACTTAAACAAACAGCAGCAAATGCTTGAAACCCGAGTAATAACGCCAACTCTTGTTAATTCTAAAATTGTAAGAACACCCGCCACCAGCAAGCACCCTGTAGCATTATATGCGGCAATCACTGCCATGCTCATTGCGACCATTAGTGTCGTCGTTTTCCTGGCGAGTGAAGAACCAATCGAGTACTCTGCTGAAAATGAAAAAATATTATCAAACCCACCCACAACACCAATAACCACCCAACAAGAACCGTTTAGTCCCATAAAAGCACTCGACGAAATATACGAAAATCGTGATCGTAACCACGCCGTAACGGTATCTGTCGAAAAAGCACAAGTACAAATTGGTAGAGATCAACTACGGTTTGAAATCCGTTCGGCAAGGTCTGGCTATGTATATCTCTTAATGGTTGGCTCAAACCATTCAGATTTTTTTCTGCTTTTTCCTAATGCGGTAGACAATAACAATTACATTGCGGTTAATGGTCAACTCAATTTGCCTCGAACAGAATGGCGATTGATCGCTGATGGCCCACCGGGCACGAATCACTTCATCGTAGTCATCTCAGATCATCCGCGAGATTTTAGCAATGCGGGACTAAAAACTATCGACCCATTTGCGGAATTCCCGTTCACTCAGTCGACTCTGCTGTATCACTCTTACACTGGCGCCATGCCACTTTTTGCAGGCAAAGTCATTTGTCCTCTCAACAGTGCCATAGACTGTGATGAATCTTATGGCGCGGCCGTTTTCTCCATAAAAGAAATCGAGTAATGTTAAAAGGCTTAAGGAAGCACCGATTAATTCTGAGCCAAATGGATGATGAGATAGAATCTTTCAGATATGAGGCGTAAATTGAAGGCAATAGCTAGCTATTGCCAAAGTTTGCAACAATAATGCGGACGATTTTAGCTGTCAGACATTGGTTCATGAATTATTCGGTGCTTCCTTAACTACTACCCTAATTTTATGAATTGTCCCTATGACACAATGTGAATTGCGACAAGTGGATGATATCCTTTGTTGGCTATGCATCGCAGACCTTTTAAAATCAACTTGTCAGGTCCATTTAGTTGTGCTTGACTTCCTGGATTTTTTGTCTTTCTTGGCGAAATATTCTCCGATCGGGTCGTAGTCGTATTCGGGTTGAGCATAGGGAATCAGCGACCGGGCAAATTTTTCTTGTTGCTCACAGAACTTCTCGATGGCATGTCGCCAGCGGTACGTCCAATAGTCGGTCCAACGGATAGTTTTAAATCCGTGGTGGTTGCGTCTTAGCCGGCCCACGCCCGCAGCCATGATGTAGTAGTTCGTGACCAGGATCGCGCAGAACTCCTCGAAGTTGTCCATCTTCGTTCGATTCAGGTAATCCTCCGGGGTCAGATCGATGAACCGGCGATGCGTTTTTAGCAGCTGCCGTATTACATGGAATAGCTCGTGAAACAACACCTCATCACGGCGCTCACTGGGGTCGGCACAACGGCGGCAACTGCTGGAAGGCCCCCAGTCTGCAGGGGTAAAAGAGACCAACCCGTCGGGGCCCGATGGGATAGGGTTAGGACGGGGATAGTGATATCCTAAGGGGCGAGCCGAGGGGGGCAACTGGCAGCCGGCCCGCGACATGAGCTGATCACCAAGCACTGGCGTGAAGGTTTCACAGACGCGGTGCTGTAGGTAATCGATCATTGAGCCCATGGGGATCCACCCCGCGTCTGAAGCAGTGGCATTTCGATCACCCGGCCACCCCCAGTTCGAGGTATACGGAATTATCCAGATACGCTGAACAATCTGCTCGCGCAACAGCCGACCGATGGGGTTGCTAAAGATACGGTCTAACAGCAAGGCGATCAGCCGCTCGTACCTGGAAGAGTCCCAATCTGTTCGTTCACCACCGCCTGGCGTCTTGAAGCGACCTATGATCCATATCTGATAATCGTATTGTAGGGGCATGTTGATTCTCCTATTACGGGCGGGGCTTCTTTCAAAGCTTCATCGGACCGATCCGCTTTTCGTACTAAGGACCGAAGTAACGTACGGAGACGCATGAAGTATAGGTAAAAAATATCTTTTTTTATGATGTTATACATCTAGATACCAAAAAACCTAACTCGGTGTCAACACCGTAATGCTCAACAAATAATGAATTGAACGTGCTCGCGACCGGAACCGCCGTTATTCCGTGGCGTAGCAGGTATATGCGTTCAATTCAGAACAGGGCAAGTTAAAAAACAGAAAATTAAGTACTGTGTACAAACTGCATTTTCAATAATTTTTCTAAAGCCAATAAACATATGAGTTACAGACCAGAATTTAATGTACTGGGTAACATTGGGGCTAGGAAAGCACCGAATAATTCATGAGCCTGTGTCTGACAGCTAAAATCGTCCATTTGGTCCAGAATTAGTCGATTCTCCCTTAAAAAAACGTTACTACTCAATCTTCCTGACAATGGTCACGCGACGATTCTCAGCTGCAATAGGGTTTTCAAGGTTTAATAATTCTTGAAAACCCTTGCCAATTGATGTTAGCCGATGCTCGTCAATCTGATAATTCAACACGAGATAATTCCGTACGGCATCTGCTCGTGCTTGTGACAGATGTTGATTCAATTCAAAACCACCCCGTGGATCTGTATGCCCTTCTATCGAAAACTCAAAATCTGCTAGCCGATCCATTTTAAATGCTCGCCCAACAACATTAAGCGTTTCTTTAGCTTCAGCTGTCAGTTCTGCTGAGTTGGTTTGAAAAACAATCAGCATGGATGCGCTAGGAATGGGTTCTGGCTGATCACGAAAGACTTTAAAACTCCGCTCTCGAATGGGTGCAAGTGCCTCAATTAGCGCCGATTCTGTAATCTCAGCGCCTTTTAACACCTTGGTCTCTTGTGCTGCCACAGGAAAAACCATCATGCCAAATACTATTAAAATGAGAATTGATTTAATTTTCATAACACGCTCCTAAGAAATTATCGACCTCTGTATGGCTGAGTGGTTTCGTCTGACTCTCTACACCACGCAATCACAGCAGAATAGTTGTCTTGTCCTTCATGACCACGTACAAGTACCTGTTCCTCCAATGCCCGCAGCCACTCTTGCGCAGATGTTGATTGACTCAACATTTGTTCCATCTCACATTCTTCTATGTATTCCCATAGCCCGTCAGAACAAAGTAGAAAAACGTCGCCGTCCTGTGTAGTGAATGGAGTTGATAAGATATCAACTTCAAACTGCTCATTATTGCCAAGTGCAGCGTACAATTTACTACGATCTGGAGAAGTTCTTAGTTCTTCAGCTTTTAAATAACCCGCATCAATCATGCTTTGCGTAATGCTATGATCACGCGTTTGTTTGACAATTCGACCTTGGCGAAAACAGTACAAACGCGAATCACCAATATGCCCCCAGTACGCTTGATGACGGTTAGTATCAACCGTAAGCACCACTGCCGTGGCTCGCATATGTTTAAGTTTCTCGTCTTGTTGTTGTGCCTGGACAATCACATCATCAGCGATATGCAATAATGCTTTAATTGCTTGGGCGCTGCATTCTGGCGTTTCACAAAACCCATCCAGTACATGCTGCACTGCTAGTTTTGAAGCGACTTCACCGCCATAATGTCCACCTAAGCCGTCAGATAAAATGCAGCAACTCATTCCCGCAGTTAACGACACAGAATCACAAGCATCTTCGTTTACTTCACGGCCTCCTGTCTTCGATAACGAGACAATATCAAGTTGCATAATGATTACCACTTGAAACACACGAATTCATAAACAAGTATTTTCTTGAAACAATCACAATATTTTTTTTTCTCTCTGATCAAGTTTTGCAACTTGCGCCTCATAGGCTCGCAGAAATTCTTTACCAAATAGCGCATGAAAATCTTCTTCAGCCTCTCGTGATATATCACTATATCGCTCGATAAACAAATCCCAGAGTTTTGCTCTATGATTCATTGGGAACACAGCATCCATCATATTTTTTTGTGTTGTCAGTCGCTGCTCCAGCGTCTGTGGGTCAAAACGCTCAAGCACACCAGCCAAGGCGGCACGCATTCCCGCCATAAAACCAAACTGATGTGAGCGTAGGTCATCATGAGCATCTTTCATCGCCTGCTGCGGCGTCATAAAACAACGCCCTTTTGGGGCAAGCAAATGCACCAGTGCTGCCTCAACATTAGGCGAGAATTTCAACGGGTTATTATCCTGTGGCGCAATCAGGGTTCTATCTGCACGTATTGCACTTTTAGTCTCCGAGCGTGCGCGCAACAAATCTAGTGTACCTTGTGTCGACTCTCGTAATAATTGCCCAATTAATTCCATCAACTCGGGTGTTAATTGATTCGGCATCTCAAGATCAGGCACACCGGCGCCAGCAAGAAATGCACGCAGCAATTCATCTTTATTTTCTGTTGATTTTGTTGAAACAGGCGCCTCCACAAATTTTCTTTCAGGTTTAATTTCTGGGGGGGTCACTCCTGCATCAGGCTTTACTTTGGGTGGGTTAAAAGAACCCTTTCTCTCAGGAATATCATCTGATCGGCTTACATTTATTTTTTTCTCAGGCACAAAATCCATAACCACCAGCGGGTCAACACTGTCTGCATTCGATTTATCAGGCAACTCTACCAATGGATCACCAGGGTCAATAAAATTATCTATTATTTTTTTTTCTGCCGACGATTCCGATCCAGAACTCAGAACATCAGCTGAAGATGGCGTTTTTGCTAGCGAATCAAAATCTGATGGAATCAATTCAGAAGATTCTGGAACAACAATGGCAAAAGGATCTGGATCATCAATGAATTTTGTATGAGGAATAATCTCTTTGGGCGCAACCGCATCATGTGCCAATTCTGCCACAGGGCAAGCTGGAACATTTTTATCTGGATGATCATCTAAAAATGCAAATGGGTCACTTTCTAGTCCAGTGGCTGCATTGCTGCCCGTCGAATCAAGCACCGCTTTATTAGTCACTTGCATGACATAACCATTGATGCGAATCTGATCACCAGCAACGATTGATGCTTCCTGCCCATTATTCAAAGGTTGGTCATTCAAATAGACAGGTGAAGCACTACCGAGGCTACGAATAAAATATTTCCCATCACGAAAGGCTATGGACGCATGGACCCTAGAAATATGCCGTTCGGGATCATGCAATACCAACGTATTACCCTCTGCCCGACCAATATTGCCACCTAATTCATCGAACTCGGTGGAGAATGGTTGTGATGGCGGCGTACCATTGCAGCTGATAACTTCAATTTTTATCATGATCAGTTCTATTTTCCTGAAATAAGTCATTTAAAAGCATGAAATATTTGTCCTAACAATTAATCATTTGGGTAACTGTGAGGCAGGTACGACTGTAACGCAACCGACTAGCTTCGCAATCAACCTATACTGACTCCATTAATTCTGAAAATTAAACAATATCAGCCGAAACAATTTCAGTAACACCATTTAATTGAATTGACAAATTCGCAGAACCATTTATAGCATCCAAAATGTTATCGGCAAATACCCAACCGTCAACTCCATTAGAGGCAAAAACGTAACGCCCACTACCTTGAACCAATTCTGTATCTGCTCTCGCAAGTAGAGCATCATAATTTGCAGCCGTATTTACACCTAGATTAACAAAGTTATTCGCTCCTGCCAGCCCATTAAAATTAAGAATATCAACGCCGCTACTAAAGTCAGTGACAATATCAATCTCCTCTAAGGTCACACCTGAATCACCAGCAGCAAAAGAAAAAGTATCAGAGCCTGAACCTCCTGTAAGAGTATTTTTACCTTCACCACTAATAATAGTGTCATCACCAGCACCCCCAATTACTACCATTTCATTTCCCACATCAAATAGATTTAATACTAGGTCTCCTGTCGCTCCAGATGCATTAACTGTAACATCTGGTCTTATGGCACCAACAAACCCAAACCCAAATCCACTTGATGTTAAATTCAAGTTTGCATCGCCTGTAATTATTAACGTATTTGTTATTGTCAAGGCCACCCCTGACAAGTCAATACTGTTTGATGAACCAACTGAATTGATAATAAGCGTTTCAAGTGTATTTATAGTTCCACTATTATTAATCACAGCACGATCACTTGCACCATCTAAAATTAGTGTCATCACATCGTTTTCTGAAGTCAAAACTGAGTCTGTATAGTTAACCGTAAGCACAGAATTTGTATTGTTATCCTTTGAATTGATCAGACCTAGATCAATTATGTTATCGACATTTCTAAGTGAGAATGAGTTATCGTTAAATAAAATATTAACCGTTGTTACACCGCCAATTCTCGACATATCCAAAACATTACCGTTCCCAAAAGAAGTAATATCAAAAACTTCAACATTTGAAACAGTAGGATTTATCAAAATATTACCAAATGTATCTGTATTTGTCGGAACACCATTAAACAGACCGTCACCAGCACCAATGTCAAATGCAAGATTATCAAGACCTGCGCTACCATCAATAACATCAGAACTCTGTAGAGTGTCTCCTGAGAACGTTTCGCCCGAAGTTCCATCCGCTATGATTGGGCCCAGAATTTGATCGTTGCCAAATGAACCAGTAATCATGTCTGCGGAATGAGTCAAATCAAAGGTTCTGCCATTATCATCTGGGTTATCCGTGACATTAATAGTGACCAGTTCAGGTGCAGATTCATTACCTACACCATCAGTTGCAATAATATTTAACAAAAATTCATTCGGGTTTAACTCAAAATCATTTGTTGCTGCAATCAAACCATCTGTGGTTAGTCTCAGGTTTCCTACTGAGTCAATTGTAAAAAACCCACTAAAATCACCAGGTAAAATTGAGAATGAAGTCACACCAATATCATCATTTGCTTCAACAGTTCCCACGATATCGGTGATTTCATTAATCGGGCCAACAAAACCTTCCAAGTCATCCAAAACCGCTTCCAAATTAGTAAAAACCTGATTCGGTGAGACTATAGGACTAATATCTATTGCATCAATCAAACTAATTGACCGCGTTAATGTTTGTCCTGCCACTGATGCATCCACAGAAAAAGTCTCTGCCAATTCCGTTATTCCATCAATCTCACCCACGACCGAGAATGTTCCAGTTGTCTCACCTGCTAGAATAGTAACCGTCACAGGGTTGAGCATTCCTGCAACAAAGTCATTCAGGTTAGTAAAACCGGTGCCCTGATTTGCTGCTGTTGGATCACCAGGCACTACAGAAAACACAACATTCGTATCTGTCGCAACGGCTTCACTTGCTGTCACAGTGAATGTTGCCGCATTGCCTTCTTGTACACCAGCTTCTGTGACATCACTTGTCAAAGTGAAAATAGGGAGTGATGGAGGTGAATCAACCAAACTAACTGAAAGATTCACTGTCTGGCCTGCCACTGTTGCTTCCACAGAATAAGTTTCTGGTAATTCTGTCAGACCATCATCTAAACCCGCAACACCTAAGGACACACTTGTGCTTCCTGCTGGTATCACTAATGTCCTGGGGTTGAATACCGTTTCAAAAAAATCATTCAGATTTGTATCAGTTGTGCCTTGGTCTGCTGCCGCTTGATCACCAGGCACTATAGAAAACACGACATCCGTATCTATCGCAACGGCTCCACTTGCTGTCACAGTGAATGTTGCAAAATCACCTTCTTGCACACCACTCTCTGTGACGTCAGTAGTCAAAGTAAAGATCAACGGTATCAGCGGCACTTGCTCACTATCAATGATTGGAGCAGTCTGATCGCTGTCTGCTGTCGCGGTGTTGTCGATAAAGCCTGCATGGTTATCTTCTACCGTACCATTGCTGTTGATATCAGCTTGCGTGAGTGTATAGCTAGTAGCAATGTTTCGCACTCCGCCCGGTGCCATGCTGGCTATTGTTTCGCTCAAACCCGTTAGCGGATCGCTTACGACGACATTGGTTAAGGTCTGGCTACCCGCGTTGGTCACTACCAAACTGTAATCAATCACATCACCGGCCGCATTAAGAATGCGATCACCTAAGATATCAACACCGACAACTTGTTTATCAAACAGTAACAAATCAAACGTGAGCGGCACTTGCTCACTGTCAACTACCGGGCCAGTCTGATCGCTATTCGCTGTCGCTGTGTTGTCAATAAAGCCCGCGATAGCA
>JAJFJH010000338.1 GCA_021774155.1 Nitrosomonas sp. | reverse complement strand
CTCGATTTTTCCGAGGGTACGATGGGTATATTGCCCAACCCACTTGGCTAACAAGACCCCACCGGCAAGAATGAGCAACGCGCTGGTTGCCTGCAGACCATATTGCATGAGCAAATCCATACTAATGTCTTGACCCAACATTCTGACTCCTCCTGGTTGACGTGAGTATTGGGACAAGATTGGAATATCAGGCAAAAAAAAGCAAAGGTTCATCTCCTTTACTTTTTTGAATGGAGGTCGAAGTGCACCGGTCATTACCCATTAGGAAGTGACCATGGCCGAGAAAAAAACCATCGAAGATCTCGGCTCAATCAAGGCACTCGAATTTCCTGATAATAGGCTGTTGCAATGGAAACGAAACGTTGAAGGATGTGGAAAAAGATGGAGAATATCGAGACTAATTCGTTTTGGGCCGTTGCCGCTTCACAATCTGCATTCCGATTTGATTGCGGATAAAACGAAAGAGGCCTTCGGTTTGATGATAGGGATAAAATGAAGTACGGGGATCGACCATTAATTGCCGGAGGTCTTTGGCCGGTGTCTGGTGCCCAACTCCTCCTTGAATGGCAAACCCAGCACTACAGGGACGCCAATATTCAGAAGCAAAGGGAAGTGGGTCACTGCCTGGGAGAATAGCAATACCCTGCACCCGTGCCTGTTGAAACTGAGCCGGAAAGGGAAGAAAGCTCGGACGGCCACTATTGTCTCCCAGAAAGAATGTGGTCGGTGTTTGTGAAAGAAGAAAGTCCGTCAAAATTTGACCTCGACGACCCCACCATTTCCCAAATCCCCACGGCACGACCGCTACACCTCCGTCACTTCGTACCGAATCCACCGTATCTTTCAGCCCAACCCGTTCTGGAAACTGAGTGGCTGTTAATAACGCCAACACTTCAAGATCTTCTTTCACCACAATTTGACGCCCAGCCCCCAGATAGAGCTTGGCACCATGATTGGCCTTGAGCAAGAGAGAGCACGCCTCTTCTGTTCGTTGAACCTTCCACTCACTGCCTTGGTCATTCCGAATGGCTTTGCCTTCGTCTGCCCAAGACGCAAATTGCTGAAACCAATTATCTCCCCAGGACTCGGTCAGAAGAAGAAAACCCGTAAAGGACTCCGTCTGATGGCGGGTATGTGCCTCGAAATAACAGTTTTTGTGAGCCGAATCCAAAAAATTCGCTAACGGAAAACTGGGATGAATATGGACATGACTATCAACGATAAGAACAGAAGATGGGTTCATCGTGGTACACGTATCCTTATATGATCAATACACTCCTTGCCGCGATCATCTCTTAATGAGTATTTCGTCACCATCCCTTCAAGATCGGAATCAGCACCCCCAAGCTAAAGTCGCCATTTTCTCACAACATGGGCCTGTTGAATATTTCATGCCCAGATCCCATAAATGCGCCAGTAAAGACGACCAATACCAGTGAGGGGAAATGTTCAAAAAATTCCGTCCAGCAAGGCCGAAGCCGTTTTGACGCGCGAAGCGTACTCTCAGTACGGGAGCGCGGCATAAGGGCGACTACAAGTCTGTGCGAGCCGCTCCGGCAAAGCCAGAGAACGCCGCTGGCGACTTTTTTCAACATTCCCCTACACAAAAAAGAATGCTTGCAGGCAGGGAAGGAGGGGACAAGAAATTCCATAAATCCAGAAATCGATGGCGGTGTACGGATAATCCCATGTTTTCGGTGTGATCCAAAGCTGCCTCTCATTTATCGGAATGATAGAAAGAAAACCACGGCGAACCATTTACTTTGCCCCGCTTCGACTTCCTGCTTGACCCTTGCTTCTTATTTTAGTTTTAATAGGTTATTCTATTGAGAAAGAGAATCAACTCATGGCGAAACCTACCCAAGAACTCGACATTCTCAAGCAGCACCTTGCCAAGCACAATTTAAAGTTGACCCGGCAACGGGAAAACATTCTCACGACCTTTCTTAAAATGGAACATGTGACGGCGGAACAGATGTATCGCCTCCTTGCCAAGAAAGATCCGCACATTGGACTCGCAACGGTGTACCGCACATTGAAACTCTTGTGTGAAACCGGCCTCGCTCAGGAACAACATTTTGGCACCCAAACTCAGTTTGATAATGTCGCTCACAAAGGTCACCACGACCACTTGATTTGCTCAACCTGCGATAAAATTATTGAATTTGAGAATTGCCAAATCGAAGAATTACAAGAAGAAGTCGCCAGAAAGAATGGGTTTACCATTCGCACACATAAACTCGAGCTCTATGGCAATCCCGTTCTGTTACCAAATGGCGAATGTAAAAATTGTGGTCGAGACCTCAACGTTCAACTCGGTCGGAGATGATACCCATGCGTTTTCAATTCGCTCATAAAGGCCTCCTCTGTTTCATCACGCTTGGCATCTGCCTTCTGAGTATTCCACCCCTCTCCTTTTCAGATGACACCTTGGTCGTGTATTCAGGAAGGGCCGAGCGGCTGATTAAGCCAGTCCTCGACGCCTTTCAAGCTGAATCCGGCATTACGATTCAAATGCTCACGGCGGACACCACGGCTTTGGTAAATCGACTTAGCATGGAAGGCAAACGGTCACCTGCCGATGTCTTCATTTCCAACGATGCTGGGACCTTAGAACGTGCCCGAGAACTTCACCTTCTGCAGGCCGTGGACATTCCAGGAATTGATGTGGCTATTCCACAACCCTTTCGTGCCCCAGATAATAGTTGGATTGGGTTATCCGGACGAATTTGGGTCGTGGTGTATAACACCACATTGGTCAAACCCGCTGAGATTACGTCTATCTTGGAACTCGGACAACCGAAGTGGAAAGGCAAAATCGCTATTCCTAGCGCCAGCAGCGTGTATTTACAAACCGGCGTATCGGTAATTCGCGAAATCCAAGGCGACACGGTCACCAAAGAATTTCTACAAGGCCTCAAAGACAATGCTGGCACATCCGTCTATGGCAAAAATCGGCAAATTGTTGCAGCGGTGGCCCGCGGAGAAGTGGCCGTGGGATTGGTGAACCACTATTATATCAATCGTCACCTGGATGAACATGCCAATGCACCCGTCGCACAGCTGCTACCTGATCAAGGTGAGAACGGAATGGGCATTGTCCTTAATGCCGCAGGCATTGGGATTACCGCACATGCCACACACCTCGCTCAAGCTAAAGCCCTCGTGCAATTTTTAATTTCAATCAAGGGACAGCAGATGTTTTCCAGCGGCAATAAAGAATACCCGCTCAATGCCGGTGTCGATGCTGCGCCAGAACTGGTCCCCCTCAAAAGCTTTCAAGTGGCCAAGGTGCCCCTTGCCCGCTTAGCTGAACTGCGCGACCCCACCATGACCGTGATTGAACACGTTGGCCTCCGCTAATCCTTCACTCACATTGACGCGTTTGCGTATTCACGCCCCATCCCCGTTAATCATCGTCGCCTTTATCCTTGCTGGCCTGATCACCCTTCCACTCCTCTATGTGATTTTTTCCGCCATCACTGCGGATGGGGCCGTCTGGCAAAGACTCTGGTCCACGCGCATTCCCGAAT
>JAJFJH010000337.1 GCA_021774155.1 Nitrosomonas sp. | reverse complement strand
CGTTAGGCTAACAGAGGCTCCTTGATGCAGGGTGTTCCACCAATTAACTGAAAAATAAATAATTGGTATATTAACCACACCAACTAGTGCGAGAATTGCACCCGCTTTATCTGCACGACGTGGATCGTCAATAGCTGCTTGTAATGACATAAAGCCAATATACAAGAACAGTAAGATTAACTCAGAAGTCAATCGCGCATCCCAAACCCACCATGTTCCCCACATAGGTTTACCCCATAAAGAACCTGTCCACAGCGCAAGAAATGTAAACATTGCGCCCGTTGGTGCAATTGCGGTTGCAATCATTGATGATAGCCGTGTATTAAAAGCGAGGCCGATAGCAGCCCAACAAGCCATCACCAAGTACAGAAACATGGACATCCATGCAGCGGGCACATGTATAAAAATAATACGGTAGGCCTCACCTTGCTGAAAATCAGTCGGTGCCACAAAAAATCCGATATACAGCCCAGCAATTGCTAATAGAATTGCTGCGACAGTGAACAACGGAATCATTTTTCCTGCAAGCGAATAAAAGCTTGAAGGAGAAGAATATTTAAACCAGTTAATTGCCATATTTTAAAATCTTAAAATTAATACTAAATAGTGACTACCAGCTACAGAATGTAGCAGGCGATTTTATACCAAAAAACAAAATCAAGAATTCCTTTTATCTTGAATTTTAGGAAACTTACCGTTATTACGACTTGTAAGCCAAAAATTATTCCATCGAGATACGTAGTGATGAGGCAGCTGCCCATGGTGCAAATACAAGTGAAACTAATAAAAATGCACCCAATAATGAAAAATGCGCACCGTATCCTAATCCTGCGCTACTGGCTTCCACTGCGCCCGACCCAAAAATAAGGACAGGGATATAAAGTGGCAACACCAACAATGACACCAGCACACCACCTCCACGCAATCCCAAAGTCAGCGCAGCACCTATCGCGCCAATTAAACTTAATATCGGTGTGCCAAGTAATAGTGATGCAGTTAAGACATATAAAGCGTCAGCCGGCAAATCATATTGGATACCCAGTACGGGTGCCATTAATACGAGTGGTACACCTGTAACTAGCCAATGTGCAAATGCTTTTCCCAGCACCAACATAGATAGCGAATGGGGTGATAAAAGCATCTGCTCTAGAGTGCCGTCAAGATAATCACTAGAGAACATTCTTCCCAGTGATAACATGGAGGCTAATAAAGCCGCAACCCACACCACACCTGGAGCCATAGTACGCAGCATATTCATTTCAGGTCCAACGCTTAGTGGAAACAAACTCACAACAATGATAAAGAAAAACAATGTGGTTAACACGTCAGACTGCCGACGCATTGCCAATAGAAGATCACGTCGAATTATCCAAAGAAACATTTGCTAAGCCAACTGCAGCTGTTGAGTCGCTACCGCGGCAATATCTATTTCTTGATGTGTTGTCATCACGACCATGCCGCCTCGTGCTAAATGCTGTTCAAGTATTTCTTTTATCATTCCTACCGCCGAAGTATCAAGAGCAACCAAGGGCTCATCCAATATCCACAATACGGTTTTACCAATTAGTAAGCGAGCCAGCGCAACACGTTTCTTTTGTCCTTGAGATAAAACTTTAACGGGCAATAGTTCCCGCCCACCTAATCCAATATGTTGTAGCGCATCTATGGCTACTTGCTCAGTAACCTCGGTACCCGCTAATGCACATGAAATACGTAAATTCTCAAGCGCGGTTAAATCATCCTTAGCGCCCCCTAAATGGCCTAGATAAGTAATATCGCCGTAATATCCTCCGCCTAAGGAACGAACGGACTTACCACGCCAACGAATCTCCCCGTGCTCTGGTCTTGACAACCCACACAGCATCCGTAGCAAGCTTGTTTTGCCGCTTCCATTTGGACCTGTCACACGCATGATACCGCCTGCTTCTAAGGAGAAATTAATATCTTTAAATAAGCGTCGGTCTCCCCGCACACAAACCAGATTGCTTCCTTGCAACATTAGATAGAGATTGATTAAGTAAAACGAGTGATTATAACGCATTGACTATTGCTATGGAATCGGAACGGTAGAGCAGATTAGAAATAATTAAAAGCAATAAGATGAAATAAGGCTATAACTAGCAGGATAATTAATTGGTCACCATAAGCCGCTTAGGAATAATCTTCCCTTCGGCGAGTATCTCACCAATACCTAAAAAGCGTTTCTCGGGGTTATATAACCGGATAATCTTACCTTCAGGATACTCAATGGCCGCAGGATAATTAAGGATTGCACGTCCTTGTAATAAAAATGAAGTGGCCATACTATCCAAATCAACTATAGGGTAATCATTCAATAAGCTATCAACAGGATATAAATTACAATCACGCTCGGCCATTTGCATGTCTTCGAGCAACACGATCTCTTGCGCTTTAGTTAAATCAAAATTGCCGATTGAGCTTCGACAAAGCGTGGTTAGGTATGCACCACCACAACCCAGCGCTTTGCCAATATCTTCAGCTAATGTACGGATATAGGTGCCGGTACCGCATCTAACAACAATCGATAATTCTTCTCCGACAAAAGATTCGACTTGCAAATCATGAATAATAACCTCACGCGGCTTTCTTTTAATATCGACACCCTTTCTTGCATAAGAATACAATGGCTTACCTTGGTACTTCAATGCGCTGTACATCGGGGGCAGCTGCATAGTTTTACCCAAAAAACTTTTTAAGACTTGCTCTAATTTATCTATTGTCAGTGAATTTTTGCTTGAATTAACAACTTGAATTTGAGTTATCTCACCTTCAGCATCTCCCGTTGTACTGATATAGCCAAGTTTCAATGTTGCTTTATATGTCTTGTCAGCATTAAGTAATGCCGATGAAAATTTAGTTGCCTCGCCAAAACAAATAGGGAGCAATCCTGTTGCCATGGGATCAAGCGTACCGGTATGACCAGATTTAGCAGCTGAAAAAAGACGTTTGGCGATTTGTAATGCCCGATTGGACGTAATTCCAAAGGGTTTATTTAATAGCAAAACCCCACTGACATTACGCTTTACTGGTTTAATGCGTTTTATTTGTGTTGCATCAGCATGCGACATGCAAGCTACTTTTCCTGTGCAATGGCTTCATCTATCAAGTTTGATAGGCGCACACCACGCTCAACCGACTCATCATAAACAAATTGAAGTTGCGGGATGGCTCTTAATTTCATTCGATGGGATAAACTGCTACGTAAAAACCCTTTAGCACGATCTAAACCTTTCTCCACCAAGAAATTGTCTTCTTTACTACCAAGAGTCGTGTAGAAAACTTTTGCATAAGCATAATCACGGTCAACCTCAACTCCCGTGAGTGTAATCATGCCTACACGAGGATCTTTAATCTCATGATCAATAAGATCAGCGAGTTCGCGCTGAATTTGATCAGCTACACGTAAAGTACGGGAATAGTCTTTAGGCATCTATCAGATATGTTATCAAAATTTGGTAGCAGACTGATTACAACGATCGAGCTGTTTCAGTAACCTCGAAGACTTCCACTTGGTCGCCCACTTTTAAATCATTATAGTTTTTGAGCGACAAGCCACATTCAAAACCTTCTCGCACTTCTTTCACATCATCTTTAAAGCGTTTTAATGAATCTAGCTCTGCACTATGAATCACCGTGCCATCACGCAATACACGCACTTGTGATCCGCGCTTCACAATCCCTTCAAGCACATAACAACCTGCAACAGCACCGACTTTGGGAATACGGTACACCTCACGAATATCAATCAAACCAATAATATTCTCTTTAATTAGTGGCGACATCAAGCCAGAAAGTGCTGCTTTTATTTCATCTACGGCTTCATAGATAATGTTGTAGTAACGTACATCAACACCTGAAGAAGAAATCAACTTGCGAGCACTGGCATCTGCACGCGTATTAAAACCCAAAACCACCGCTTTAGAAGCAAGCGCAAGATTAATATCAGATTCAATAATCCCACCAACGCCGCTATGCACAACATTAACTTTCACTTCGTCTGTGGAAAGTTTCTGCAACGCATAATCCAACGCCTCGCAGGAACCTTGAACATCTGCCTTAATAATGAGTGTAAGAACCTTAACATCTTCCATTTGCTCAAAGACATTTTCAAGGTTGGCGGCGTGTTGTTTAGCAAGCTTTACATCACGGTATTTACCCTGACGAAATAACGCTATTTCTCTTGCCTTACGTTCATCCTCTAAAGCTATAACTACTTCACCCGCTTCAGGCACTTCCGATAAACCTTGTATCTCAACCGGAATCGAAGTGCCTGCTTGACTTACTGGTTTACCATTTTCATCAAACATGGCTCTCACCTTACCGAAAACGGCACCCGCAAGAATGACATCACCTTTTTTTAACGTACCTGATTGAACCAGTATCGTAGCTACCGGACCACGCCCCTTATCTAAACGCGACTCAATAACAACGCCTTTAGCAAGTGAACGTTTAGCCGCTTTCAATTCCAGAACTTCAGCCTGCAACAAGACACTTTCTAATAATGAATCAATGCCCTGTCCTGTCTTCGCTGAGACTTCAATAAACATCGTGTCACCACCCCAGTCTTCAGGTACCACTTCGTGGGCGACTAGCTCTTGCTTAATTCGTTCAGAGTTAGCCTCTGGTTTATCCATTTTATTGACTGCAACAATAATGGGGATATTTGCTGCTTTCGCATGGTGCACGGCTTCAATCGTCTGCGGCATAACGCCATCATCTGCAGCAGCAACCAAAATAACCAAATCAGTTATTTTGCTACCACGTGCTCGCATAGCAGTAAACGCTTCATGGCCTGGTGTATCTAAGAATGTAATCATGCCATGATCTGTTTCCACATGATAAGCACCAATATGTTGCGTGATACCACCTGCTTCACCACCCGCAACACGTGTACGCCGAATATAATCTAGTAATGAGGTTTTACCGTGATCAACATGACCCATGACGGTCACTACAGGCGCACGTGATTCCATTTCTGATTCCGCAGGCGCTTCGTCCGTATCAACTAAGAATGCTTCCGGACTATCTAGTTCTGCATATTTAGCGGTATGCCCCATTTCTTCAACAACAATCATTGCCGTTTCTTGATCAAGCATTTGGTTAATGGTGACCATGTTGCCCATCTTCATCAAAATCTTGATTACTTCAGCCGCTTTGACAGACATTTTCTGAGCTAGCGCACTTACCGATATCGTCTCTGGAACAGTCACCTCATGAATAATCGGCTCAGTTGGTGCAGCAAAAGCATGAGCATTATCTTTATCGTGTGCTGATGGCTTAGCATGTCTATCTCTACGTGTGCGCCAGCCCTGACCACCCGAATCATTTCTAGACTTAACATTGCGCCTTCTATTACCGTCGTCTTTCCATACAACCTGCTTCGTTTGTTTCTTTTTCTTTTCTGCTTTTTCTTCAGGCTTGACGACAGGCTTATGTAACGTACCTTCTGTGGACGCAGGTTGTGTTGGTGAAGCCACTTTTGCTTCCGCCGCTGGTGCTTTTGTAGGTTTATCGACTAGTGTTTCTTCAGGCACAACTGTTTGAGTCGTAGGAGATGTATCAGAAGCAGCAGCCTTGTCAATTGTAGCCACAATTGGTTTAGCTTCTTCTTTCACTTCGGCTGCGGCAGTTTCCTTGCGCTTTTTCTTATCATTAATGTCTGCCGTTTGACGTGCAATTAATTCTGCTTTTTTCTTGGCTTCTTGTTCACGAAAGGCTATTTCAGCATCATCAATGATTGATTCTGTAGCGGGCCTTGCTACTTTTTTGACAGGCTCTGCAACTTCCTTAGGTTTCACTTCATCCGCAACTACGGGCTTTGAAAGCACACGCTTTTTACGCACCTCAACCTGAATCGTCCGCGCTCTTCCTGTATTATCAGATTTTCTGATTTCTGATGTCTGTCGACGCGTTAACGTCACTCTACTCTTGGTATCAGATGCCCCATGAGCTTTACGAAGATAGCCCAACAATTGCGCCTTATCTTCTTCGCTTAAACTGTCTTCAGCAAGCTGCTTGTTTACCCCTGCCGCTTGAAGTTGTTCAAGTAACACCTTAGGCAACAAACCCAGTTCATTTGCAAATTGTTCTACACTCATTTGAGCCATTTATAACCCTTAACCATCCCAATTTCATACAAAACGAAAGTGCATTAATCACGTTCCAGCACACATCAACATTGAAAAATCATGCGAACCACGGTTCACGTGCTTTCATTATCAATTGATTTGCACGATCCGCATCAATTCCTGTTATTTCTATTAAATCATCAGTCGCTAAATCAGCAAGGTCTTCTTGAGTATTTATGCCGCTGTCTGCTAATGCACGTAAGATATCACTATCCATTCCTTCCAGTGATAACAAATCATCAGCAACATGTTCCACTTTTTCTTCACTAACAATCGCATCAGTTAACAGAACATTACGTGCGCGATTACGAAGCTCATTGACTGTTTCTTCATCAAACGATTCAATTTCAAGCATCTCATTCATTGGCACGTAAGCGATCTCTTCAAGTGTTGAAAATCCCTCTTGAACAAGAATCTCAGCCATTTCTTCGTCAACATCAAGTTTTTCAATGAAAAGCTGACTAAAAACTGACGTTTCTTCTTTTTGCTTAGCTTCGGACTCTTCCATCGTCATGATATTGAGTTCCCAGCCAGTTAATTCTGATGCAAGGCGTACATTCTGCCCATTACGACCAATCGCCTGAGCAAGGTTCTCATCATCAACGACAATATCCATGCTATGTTTCTCTTCATCCACCATGATACTGCTAATTTCAGCCGGAGCAAGTGCATTAATAATAAAAGTAGCCGAATCGTCTGACCAGAGAATAATATCAACACGTTCGCCAGCTAATTCACTTATAACCGACTGTACTCTTGATCCGCGCATACCAACACAAGTACCGATAGGATCAATACGCGCATCATGCGATTGAACAGCAATCTTAGCGCGAGAACCTGGATCTCTTGCCGCCGCTTTTATTTCCAGTAAGCCCTCTTCAATCTCAGGCACCTCAAGTTCAAATAATTTCATCAAAAATTCCGGGGAAATCCGTGACAACAGAATTTGTGGTCCTCGAGCATTACGATCAATCCGTTGTAGATAGGCACGAACGCGATCGCCAATACGTAGATTCTCTTTTGGAATCATTTGATCACGAGATAAAGATGCCTCAACTTTACCTGATTCGATTATGGCACTTCCACGCTCCATACGTTTAATCACGCCCGTCACCATGTAATCCCCACGCTCAAGGAAATCACTTAAAGTCTGCTCACGCTCAGCGTCACGTATTTTTTGGAAAATCACTTGTTTCGCAGCTTGCGCGCCAATCCGCCCAAACGCAATAGGTTCGAGTGACTCCTCAATATATTCACCCACTTCTATATCTGCATTTTGTTGCAACGCATCACTGAGAGAAATTTGGCGTGTCGTATCCTCAACAGCATCATCATCAACCACCATCCAGCGTCGGAATGATTGATAATTTCCAGTTAATCTATCTATCGATACGCGTGCATCAGCATCTTCTTGAAATCGCTTTTTAGTCGCAGAAGCCAATGCCATTTCAAGCGCGGCAAAAACAATTTCTTTCTCAACACTTTTTTCATGTGCTAGTGCATCTACCAACAGTAAAATCTCGCGGCTCATATCCCTCCAGCCAAACTTTTAAATGCCTAAAATTTCGGGACCAAACGGGCTTTTTCCACATTGCCCAATTCAATGTCTAACATCAATCCTTCGACCTCAAGTTTTAACACGCCATTATTAGCTTCCCGTAAAATTCCAACAAAGTTTCTTTGACCTTGCAAAGCCACACAAAGTTTTAATTTAACCTTCTCACCACTAAATCTGGCAAAATCAGACGCCTTCCTCAGTAACCTATCTAAACCCGGCGAAGACACCTCAAGCCGACTATAGTCAATATTCTCAACTGCAAACAATCGACTCAAATGATTGCTAATTAAAACACAATCATCAACCGTAATACCGTCAGGCTTGTCGACGTATATCCGCATCAACTTACCACGTGCCATTTGTTCTATTTCAACCAACTCATAGCCCATACCTGCCAAGGTTGGTTCCAGCAACTTATATAACGCCATAACCTCGCCACAAATAAAAAATGGGCTGACAAAGCCCATCAAAATTTCTGCGCTATTCTAGCAAAAATTTGCAAAATATGAAACACAAACTTCTTTAAGTACAATGTTTGCAACACATAATTCATCAGAATTCTATAATAAAGCTATTAACTTTTACCTATCAATTACAGTCGTCTTATATTGCAATCATATTATTCTTAGTAAGCCTTATCGAATCATGACAAGGTGGATGATACAATTTCTGCAAAACCACCGATTAAGGTGCAACAAATTACTGGAGACACATTATATGTCAACGATTGAAACTGTTCTTAACGAAACCAGAGTTTTCCCACCTTCGACAGAGTTTGCAAAACATGCAAATCTTCCGAACATAGCAGCATATAAAACACTATGCGCTCAAGCCGAAGATGACTATCTTGGTTTTTGGGGAAAACAAGCCGATGAAAATATTCTTTGGCATAAGCCTTTCACCCATGTCTTGGATGAAGGCACTCCACCATTCTTCAAATGGTTTGACGACGGCGAATTAAATGTTTCTTATAATTGCCTAGATAAGCACTTATCAACACAACCCGACAAAACTGCCATTATTTTTGAAGCTGACGACGGATCGGTTACCCGCTCATCCTATCGTGATCTTCATCAACGTGTTTGCCAATTTGCCAACGGGCTTAAATCACTCAACATCAAAAAAGGCGACTGTGTTGTCATTTATATGCCCATGCGCATTGAAGCTGTTGTGGCGATGCAAGCTTGCGCCCGTATCGGTGCTATTCACTCGGTTGTTTTCGGTGGTTTTTCGGCTAAAAGCTTGCATGAACGCATTCATGACGCAGGTGCCGTCGCTGTTATCACCGCAGATGAACAAGTTCGTGGCGGCAAGAACAATCCACTAAAAATCACTGTAGACAATGCCATTAAAATGGGCGGCACCGAATCGGTTCGATCAATCATTGTGTACCAACGATCAGGTAATGACGTACCTTTCAATCCTACTCGTGATATTTGGTGGCACGAACTTGTCAACGGCAAAGCCAGTGACTGCGAACCTGAGTGGGTTGATGCAGAACACCCACTTTTCACCCTTTATACCTCCGGCTCAACGGGAAAACCTAAAGGCGTCCAACACTCATCAGCTGGTTATTTATTAGGCACAATAGTCAGCATGAAGTGGGTGTTTGACTATCAATCTGACGATGTTTTTTGGTGTACAGCTGATGTTGGATGGATAACTGGCCACAGTTACGTTACTTATGGGCCGCTTGCCATGGGAGCGACGCAAGTCATTTTTGAGGGCATTCCCACCTACCCTGACGCGGGTCGTTTCTGGAAAATTATTCAAAATCACAAAGTCACGACTTTCTACACGGCACCAACAGCCATTCGTTCACTCATTAAATTGGGCCATGATCTCCCCAGCAAATATGATCTATCTTCGCTACGCTTGCTTGGTTCAGTAGGTGAGCCTATTAATCCCGAAGCATGGATGTGGTATTACCAAAAAGTCGGCCAATCTCGTTGTCCTATTGTCGACACCTGGTGGCAAACAGAAACCGGTAGCCACATGATTGCACCAGCACCTGGTGCTGTGCCGCTTAAACCAGGATCCTGTACTTTCCCGCTTCCCGGAATTTTTGCCGCCATTGTTGATGAAGCAGGTCAAGATGTAGAAAATGGCAAGGGTGGGTTCCTAGTCATTAAACGCCCATTCCCTTCACTAGCCCGCACACTATGGGGTGATTCTGAGCGCTTTAAGAAAACTTACTTCCCTGAGGATGTTGGTCAAGGTAAATACTACCTAGCCGGCGACTCTGCGAATTGTGACGCAGACGGTTATTTTTGGATTATGGGACGCATTGACGACGTGCTCAATGTGTCCGGTCATCGCTTAGGCACTATGGAAATTGAATCTGCATTGGTTGCAAATCCGCTGGTCGCAGAAGCCGCGGTTGTTGGAAAGCCGCATGAAGTCAATGGTGAGTCCATTGTCGCATTTGTCGTACTGAAAGATGAACTACCCGTTGGCGATGCGGCAACGACAATGGTCGACGAATTACGTCGCTGGGTTGCAAAAGAAATCGGCCCTATCGCCAAGCCTGAAGAGATTCGCTTTGGCGAAAACTTACCAAAAACACGATCTGGTAAAATAATGCGCCGTTTGTTACGCACTCTCGCCAACAATGAAGAAATTACTCAAGACATCTCCACACTAGAGAACCCCGCAATACTTGAGCAATTAAAATTACCGACAAGATAATATTAAAATATCATTGCAGAAAGACCCCCCGCTGGAGCTCTCATGACTTTATCCTTAACAACCGACTATGATCACGGTATCAGTGCTATTGACGCGCAATTTCATCGCCCTCAACGTGCTTCAATTCACCTAATTGTTGAAAATGGTGTTGCAGCACTTGTTGACACTGGCACCACCTTCTCGATTCCTGGTGTCATTCAGGTTTTAAATGAAAAAAATCTTACGGTTGAAGATGTCGCCTATATTTTTCTAACCCACATACATCTCGATCATGCAGGTGGCGCCAGCGAGAGTATGCGCTGCTTCCCAAACGCTAAGCTGGTTGTTCATCCTCGCGGCGCACGGCATATGGCTGACCCGACTCGACTGGTTGCTGGTGCAACGGCAGTATATGGCGAAGCTGAATTTAAACGTGTCTATGGTGAAATCCATTCGATAGATGTCGACCGTATTATTGAGGCACCCGATGAATTTCGCATGGAGCTTAATGGGCGCCCACTACTGTTTCTCGACACACCCGGCCATGCGCGCCACCATTATTCTATTTATGATGAACGCAGCAATGCATTTTTTACCGGCGACACATTTGGTGTTTCCTACCGAAATTTTGACGTTGATG
>JAJFJH010000336.1 GCA_021774155.1 Nitrosomonas sp. | reverse complement strand
TATTCGCTTTAATAGGCAAACATGTGCTTCAACTGTTCCAAAAGGGTGGTCACGGAAGTTTGCGGTTAAGCCAATGCAATAAAACACATGACCCAAATCATGTGACAGTATTTTATTTAAGTCTGTGGTTATATCGTGTCGTAACGGAGCATAAACGGTATTTTCGTCACTAGCATTGAGACTATTAACTAATTGACTACCAACAAATCCACTGGCACCAAAAACGGTGAATCTCATTCGCGCCTCCCGATTATTTCTAGTGGAAAACCAGCATTAATTGTATAAGCGGATATTTCACCCCTAACGATAGACCCGGCGGCAATTACACATCCACGTCTTAAACAGGCGCCATCTAATAACACACAATTTGCGCCAATCCACACGTCATCTTCTACTATGATGCCACCCCTGCTCGGCCTAAAACCTTGCTTACGAATCAATTCATCACGCGATTGATATTCATGATTAACCGGTGCAAATGTACAGTTGGCTGCAATGGCAACGTCGTTTCCTATTGAAATACCATTGCCGGTATAAAGCACCGTGCCTGAATTGATGGTGACATTTTTACCGATAATTAAATCTCCCGAACCACCCGCAGGTTTGATTTTAACAAAGCTATCAATAACCGACTGTGCACCTACGACAATACGACTTCCCCTAACAGAATCCTCGACATCTGCTTGTGTTGAAATAATTGCCGATTGATGGATTTCAATCAAATGTTATCTCCTGTGTTGCCATTAACATCTATTTAATCACCAGCCCTTGTCCGGTGGGTAATTCCAGCACCCGATAACCACGCTTCTCAAAGAAAGGGTCTTCAGCTTCCTTTTGTGCACGATAAGCCAACCATCCATAGTCATCCAGAATGATAATGCCGCCTGTTGAAACCCTGTCAAACAACAATTCGAGCGCGCCTAGCTCTGCAGATGCGTTGTTTAGATCTAGATGGAGGAATGCAATTTTATTAGGTGAAACTTGGTGTAAGATTTCTGGTACAGCACCTTGCGTGACATGGACTTGTCGCAAATCAGCAAAGCGTTTTTTTACCTGTGTGTAAAGATCAATACTGTGCTCTGGCATACTATGGTGCGACATTTCAGATGAGTGTTCAAAAAGATCATACAAATAATATCCTTTATCACGCTTTCCAAACTCAACATAGTCGCAAATAATTCTGGCAGAGATTCCTTTATAGCAGGCACATTCAACAAAATCGCCTTCAATGCGTAAACTTTGGCGAGCAGCCCAGCAAAGAATATTTATGCGCCATATGATGGCTTTTTCTGCATCTGTTTCTACATGTTTACTAAAAGCCGCTATGAATTTCTCATCATCAAGAAAACTCAGATTTCTCCCAAAAGTAAAGATATTATCACCCGTAAAAATGCCATGTGGTGCCACTTGGTTAATGGCGAGTTGAATCCCATTTGAGAATTCATCATGGTCAGCAGGCCCCCAGAACATATTGGTTAAATAATTTTTCATTTTTCTTTATGTGTTGGTTGAGGAGGGTAGTGACAGGCCTGTAAATGTCGCATCAATAAGGGGTTGCTCGCTATCACGTTCGGATCTCTCCGTAATGGGTTGTGGCCAAACAATCGCTATAAGAGGATCAATGGCATTAATAATACTTTCGTATTCTGAGGAATACGCAGTAGTGACACAATAGATAATCTCACAGTCGTCAGTTAGCGCCTGGAACCCATGCGCAAAGCCTTCTGGCACAACAAGGCTTTTTCGGTTCTTAGCAGATAACATTTCACCGTGCCACTGCAGATAAGTGGGAGAGTTTCGCCTGATATCAACAGCGACATCAAAAATCTCACCTTTTAAGCAACTGACTACTTTTGTTTCAGCGTGTGGCGCATATTGAAAATGCAGGCCACGGACAGCGCCTTTTTTGCGTGTGAGTGTATGGTTAATTTGAGCGATCGGTTTGTTGACACCGGCATTAATAAATTCTTCTGCACAATAAAGCCGTGAAAAAGAACCGCGTTCATCTTTAATTGGTTTGCGCTGTATCACTGTGACGCCATCAATTGGTGTTGAAATAATGTTAAATCGAGACATGAGATTCGTATTCTGCTATTTGTATATTAGTAAGTGCTTGCATATCTTTATCACTAAGCCATGCCTCGTGCCATTCAATTATCTTAGTTAATGCGGTTTCTAGCTTCCAGGCGGGTTGCCAGTCTAATTGAAGCCGTGCTTTGCTACTATCCAACTTCAAATTATGTGCTTCATGTAGTTGTGGTGCTTCATCACAAACCCAATGGATATCGCTACGAATGTTGGCCAAGTACTCAATAATCCACTGTACCGAGCGCGCATCTTTATCAAATGGGCCAAAATTCCACGCCTCAGCGAAGCTGGCTCCATCGGTATATAGCCGCTCTGCCAACATTAGGTAGCCAGAAAGCGGTTCCAATACATGTTGCCAAGGACGTGTAGCGCGAGGGCATCTAATTTTTAGCGTTTCTTTAGCATCAATAGCGCGTAAGAAATCTGGA
>JAJFJH010000335.1 GCA_021774155.1 Nitrosomonas sp. | reverse complement strand
AAATAACAGAAGAAAATCGAGCAGAATTTAAGCAACTACAGAAACAGCGTCGTGAAGACTATCGGCAGCGTATCCCGATTGAAGGTAAATTCGGACAAGGTAAAAACGGCTACAACCTGAACTATATCCGCGCAAAAACAGCACGCACCAGTGAAGCATGGATCAATAGCATCTTCCTGGTTATGAACCTGATCGTGCTGCTGAAGGTTTTTATTTGGCTTTGTACGTGCGGATATAAATATGGCTTCTTAATGTTTAGATGCCGCTTAAATGGTTTTCTAAGTCTCAGGGGAAAGTTCAAACTGTATCCGCAATGTTTACTGAATTTCTGAGGAGACTCTAAGTAATAATCTAACGTGCTGATGTAATTTTCAAGCTAGACGTTTGCTGACGCAAAAAATATGAAGAACGGTGCATTAATGAATTTCCTCAGGAAATATTCCAATGAGCGGTTTCAAATAAAAGCCTTACCAAGGCCGTGTAATGCTGAGTTGTATCAGATGTTGCCGCAACGCAATAACGTTATTAACCTTGGTTGAATTGGAGATGTATTTTGTGCGGCACATAAATTGGAATAAATAATGGAGGACAATAATATGCAAAAGTTTAAAGGTATTCTCTGTGTTGTAACACCTGGCTTTGTCGGTCGCACTGAATTGGAGCGCGCTGTCACGCTAGCGGATAACAACCAAGCTCGTCTTACGGTTGTTGAGGTAATCGATGAAATGCCACGCAACACAAAATTAATCGATCATGTCCGGTCGCTTGAGGAGCTCCAGGCAAAGGTGGTTGCAGGACATCGACAGGTGTTGGAAAAGATGGTGGCATCTTGTAACGGGAATGTCGAAATACAAACCAAAGTACTTATCGGGATACCATTCCTGGAGATTATTCGCGAGGTTATTCGTAACGGGCATGATCTTGTAATCAAAACAGCTGAAAGTGGTGGGCTGCTGGATCGGGTATTTGGTAGTGATGACATGCACTTATTAAGTGAGTGCCCGTGCCCAGTATGGTTAGTCAAGCCGGAATCACCCAAAGCATTCCACAAGATATTGGCGGCTGTAGATGTCGATGATTCTTATCTGCCGGAAGAGCTAAACACGAGACATTTACTCAATCTTCAAGTTCTTGAAATGGCGGGCTCATTGGCGCTATCCGAATTTGCCAAGCTGCACGTTATTCATGCGTGGGAGATTCTTGGCGAAGATGCTTTACGAAGGAGGTTCATAGACGTGTCGGATGATAAAATCATCGCTTATATTGAAGAGGTTGAACAGCAGCGTAAGAAAAATATGAACGTACTAATGGATGAGTTAATTAGCAAAGTGGAGCAGGATGTTTTGGATTATCTTAAGCCCCGAACACATCTTCTGAAAGGGCATCCGCGCAAAGTGATTCCAGCTTTTGCCAGGGAGATGGAAGCTGACCTCGTGGTCATGGGCACGGTCGCTCGTACCGGTATTTCCGGTTTTTTCATGGGCAATACGGCAGAAACCATTCTAAACCAGCTTGACTGTTCGGTGCTTGCAGTAAAACCGCAGGGGTTTGAAACGCCTGTTACCCTGGAAGGGTAGGTATCTATCTATCTATGAATCCATTTATTGATTGACTTATATTAGGATAAACTTATTCATATAGTGGCCTATATGTCTGAAATTCAGTCATTTGCTGGAAGTTTAGCGTTTATGGAACGGTTTAATAATGCTGCGAATGTGTTATGCAAGTCTCTAATCTGAAATTGATTTTCCTAGAGACTTGTCATGTAATATGGGGCTCAGTATGAATATGCTAGAGACTAAATATAACCATATCAGCAGTGATGTCAGCCAAATTAATACCCACCAGCTCAATAGAAACCGCATTATCTAGAAACTCAACGGTTACACCATCCTCTCTTTGATCAACATTTGTTATGATCTGCAAAAGATTATCCAAATCCCTGACGCCTGTTTTTTCAGTGTCAAAAAGCAAGCGGTCTTCACCGATGGTGAAGTCCCTTATTTTAAAGTGACCAAGTGCATAAGTCTCAAAAATGTCATTGCCAGATCCTCCAGTAAGTTCGTCAAAACCGTGACCTGCACGTAAGATATCATTGCCAGCATCACCAAATAACTTATCTTTATCTTTTTCACCACTGCCGCCTTGGCCATCTAAGATATCATCGCCCGGGCCACCGCCAAGAGAATCGTTACCTTCTCCGCCGGTAATAGTGTCATTGCCTTCTGCGCCTTCTATTTTGTCGTGACCAATTCCGCCTTCGAGGAGATTGTCCACTTCATCACCAAAAATAAGTAGATCATCTTCATCAAATCCTCCTGAACCAAATCCTTGAAATCCACCATCATCAATAATTCCTGAGGAGCCAATATTGGGGCGGGGTGTTATAGAAATTGTCATTTTGTATTCTCCATGCACGTGAACGATTTAATCATTCTTAGGTTAATCATTTTTACACTCTTACCTATCTATCTTATAATGTAAATAATAATGATAATGAGAGTCATTCTTGATTATAACGAATAATGGAAAAAATACAAAACATATTGCGTCGTGCCAGTGCGGATATTCATTCAGGAAATCTGGA
>JAJFJH010000334.1 GCA_021774155.1 Nitrosomonas sp. | reverse complement strand
TTTATCTTCACCTAAATATGGTAAGAAAAAGACAAAAATAATATTCTCTCAATAAAACAAGTCTGTTTCCGCTACCGACAGACCAGAGCAAAACAGGGCAAGCTTAAGCTTATTAACAGCAACACCCGCTCAGTTCTTTTTAAAAACCACAAAAAATAGCAATTTTTTGATTTATTTCTTCGTATTTCTATCGTTATTTGACGAATCAGCACGCCCCGATGGATTTGTAAACTGATCATTTAGCGCTTGAATATAATCATTCGCTTCGTTAATGACCTCTTCCAGAATTTCTTGGCTTTCATCATCCCATCCGGCTGGACTCTTTAGAAACATCGGTCTAAGTGCTGAGGTACCTTTGTAGAAAGCTTGAGCATATTGTTTATATTCATCACTTTCACTTCCACCTATCTCATTTGCAAGTTTTTTTAGCTGCTTATCTGCAAATATGCGACGGTAAGAAAAATGGGCATAACCCAATCCACCCAACAGTAGCCCCAGCACCATAAGCGACACGTTTTCAGAAGCAGGCACGCCAGCAATAAAGGTCTCTACCATACCCCAGTTATCGGTAAATGTTAGTCCCACACCAGTCAATACAGCCAACAAACCAAAAGTTATCCCATCGAAAAGCATGACCTTGCTCTTCCATTCCTTACGCATTTCTGTGAGCTTATTAACAATCTGCGTCTTAATACTCTTTGCCGTTTGTTCAAGCATTCCAGCTATGCGATAAGAACGCTCAACCTCAATTTGTTCTATACGCACATTGATATCAGCCATATCTTCATCACGTTTTCTCTCGTAACGTTCCTTAACTTGAGGGCTTTCAAAAGGCACCGCTGAATCAGAGTTGTAAAGTCTAAAAAATCGACCCGCAATTAAACCCACATCAGCCAATGATCTTTGCCATGCAGAGACCACTTCTTCTGGGTTATCTTCTCTGGCCGTCACATCCATCTGATTAAGGATGTAAAGAAACTTATTAGAGTCGGCACGATTAATATTCGCAGACACCAGATAATCCAAAGTATCCCGCATTGCCTTAGGTTCTGGATGACGCGCATCAAAAAACACTAAAACAAGATCAGACAAATTGATGATATGCTGGGTCAAACGAAGCGTTGAAGCGCGCTGACTATCTGCATCGAACCCGGGCGAATCAATAATAATTTTACCGCGCACGTTCTCAGAGGGGCATGTTTTTAACTGCAAATAGGCATCAATTCTTTGTTGTCCCGTATCAGAAATTTCATCGATACTGCGACTAATTTGAAAAAAAGGAAAACGCGGATCTGCATCAAGCGCGACACCTGGTAATGTTTTCGACTCACCATACTGGCTATAGCAAATCACAGTGAATTTATCATCAACAGCCTGGTTACCTGTCCGTTGCAGTGTGTGCTCAAGATACGAGTTTATAAAAGTTGACTTGCCTGCAGAAAATGTTCCTAAAATTGAAATCATCGGCCACCAAGTAACACAAGTAGCATAAGACTCATCTTCGCTAATTAGCCCCATACTTTGCCCTACCTCGTCCATTTTACGAAAACTTTTTACAGCTTTAGCAAGGACTGGATTATCTGGATGCTCATCAGCAAGGTGCTTTTGTAAACTTTCAAGATGTTTATTTATTTGATTTGAACTCTGTGACATGTCAGTCCCTTTTATCACTTTAAAAAGTTGCACCTATACTGAGATGCTTGATGGATAGTATCTTTAATGCCATTTTCTTTTCACGAATTATTTTATAAACATTCAAATAAACTCATGCTTAGCGATTCTATCAAGAACCCACTTTGCTTTCCAGCAGATGATGCTGCTAACACCATTATTTCAAAACACAATGGATGCCGAGGTATAAGGCAATTGAATAATCTCCAACTTCGAACTATCCAATTGCTTGCAATAAATATCCCCCGCCTCAACACTGCTCACTTGAACCACCGCCAGCACATCAATACCGCCATTTGGTGACAGCACGGCATTCACAATCTTGCCGCAAGATTGTTCCGCCATATCCGCACTAAAGAGTTCATCACCAGCCACTACTGGTTCGGTTGTCTGAATATTTGCCAAATACATGCGACGCTTAATCTTGCCCAGATAATGCGTACGCGCTACTATTTCTTGCCCGGGATAACACCCTTTTTTGAAACTCACACCTTCAATAATATCCAGATTCACCATTTGCGGAATAAACAGATCCTGTGTTGCGGCTAAGATAACAGGGACGCCAGAACGAACCACCAACCAATCCCAACAAGCAACACCCACTGGCTTAGCATGCTCAGTCAATCGCGCCCATATTGCTGGCGCTTTTTCTGGTGTGGTAATTAATTCAAAACGATCCTGTGCGTGGCTAATCACGCTGAGCAAAGATGAATCGCCCTTCAACGTTTCAACTACCGCCGCACTACCGCTTCCTGCGAAACCAATACGGACCAGCGAATCGCTTTCATCCGTCAACTTAACTTTGGCACGCATTACAAACATCGACAAACGCTTTTGAATGCTCGCACACAAATCAATAGGCAACTGCATCAGATAGGCATCATCACTTTTCCATAAATGAAAACTTGCCAACATCCGGCCCTTAGGCGTGCAATAGCTGCCAATTTGCACCATTTGATCACTGACTTTATTAACATCACACGTTAACTGACCTTGCAAAAACGATTGCGCGTCTTCACCAGAAAAACGAATAACGCCAAATTGAGAAAGATCAACAACGATTGTACCAGTTTGTGTATGCTCCAATTCTGCGGTGGGATTACCAAAGTGAGCAACAGAGCCATTTTCGATTACTGCGTTTTGATTTTGTAAAAAATCTTGCCAAGTTTGATTCATACTATATGACCAGTTAAATAAAATTAATTATACGATTATCGCGCATTCACAAAATATAGGTATAAAATCACATCAAACCAATGGAGGAGCCTCCCTTTGGAACAAGCGACACAGCCCATACAATCCTCGAATAAACCCATCGGCTTCATTGAAGAAGTTCATGGACCTGTGGTGGATATGGTTTGTGACCACCTTCCGCCATTGCACCAGTCTTTATTCTGCTCATTTGAACACGAATATTATCCTTTTGAAGTCTACCGTCATTTAGATGCCCATCGTATCCGTGCCATCGCCTTGCATCCAACTGGCGGGCTTAAGCGTGGTTTACCGGTATTTGACAGCGGCGGGCCATTACGCATTCCAGTCACCCCGGATTGTTTAGGCCGCATGCTAGACATGTTTGGCACACCGCTTGATGATGGGCCTCTGCTAAACGCCCGTGAAATGCGCAACATTATTGTTTCACCCACACCATTAGCTGAAGCAGTACCTGCTGAAGGAATCCTTGAGTCCGGTATTAAAGTGATCGATTTACTCTGCCCTTTTGTCAAAGGGGGTAAGACTGGGTTATTTGGTGGCGCAGGTGTTGGCAAAACAGTATTGATCATGGAGTTCATGCACGCCATTGTAAGCTTACATCAAGGTGTCTCCGTCTTTGCCGGTGTCGGCGAACGCATCCGTGAGGGCCATGAATTATGGCACGAGATGCAAGATGCTGGAGTCATGCCGCGAACATTGATGATGTTCGGACAAATGGACGAATCACCCGGTGTACGCTTTCTCGTAGGCTTGTCCGCGTTGACTTATGCCGAATATTTACGCGACACCTTAGGCAAAGAAGTCTTGTTACTCATGGACAACGTGTTTCGTTTTGTACAAGCTGGCAGTGAGATTTCTGGTTTATTAGGCCGTATGCCAGCTACAGTCGGCTATCAACCCACACTCATGAGTGAAGTCGCTGAAATGCAAGAACGTATCATTTCAACACGTGGCGGCGACATCACCGCCGTAGAAGCGGTCTACGTACCCGCCGACGACATGACTGATCCGGCGGTAAGTACGATTCTGGCGCATTTGGATACCAGTGTTATTTTATCTCGCAGTCAGGCCGCCAAAGGTATTTACCCAACAGTTGACCCACTACAATCATCCAGCAAAATGATGGATCGCAGCTTCTTGGGTGACCGCCACTATGACGTCGCTAAAAATGTGCGCGAACACCTAGCACGCTACCAAGAACTGGAAGACATTATCGCCATGCTAGGCTTGGAGGCACTATCAGAGAAAGATCAACGCACCGTCATGCGTGCGCGCAAACTACAACGCTACTTGACGCAACCTTTTCACGTCATGACATCGCACACAGGTATCCCTGGCGCATCAGTCAAGCTTGAACAAACACTCACCGATTGTGAAGCCTTTCTACGCGGTGATTACGATACCACACCAGAAACGCAGTGTTATATGCGCGGTTCCATGCAGACAGAACCATGAAAACCTTTATGTTACATGTACAAAGTGCCACACAATATGAGTGCATTGAGGGCGTCACCAGTTTTATTGGCGAAGATAACTCCGGCAGCTTTGGCATTCTGGCAAGCCATGGTCGCATGATGACAGCATTGAGTTATGGGCTAACACGCTACCGACTAGAGGATAACAACTGGCACTACCTTGCATTTCCTGGTGGCATACTTTATTTTACAAACAACAGCTTGCACATCAGCACACGACGATTCTTACATGACACCGATTATCAACGCATCAGCACGGGTTTGCTGGAACAGTTACTAAAAGAAGAAGAAGATTTGCGCGTGATTAAAGACAGCTTATGCCATTTGGAGCAAGAAATGTTTCGACGTTTATGGCAAATGGGACGTATTGGAATGAAGATATAGCGAGGTTCGAATATGAATAACGAACAATTACGCAAATCAATTGAACGACAAGTCAAGCGCATGCAGCGTGCGGATAAAGAACGTCCCACACTATTGGCACAATCGGTATTTATGGGCACATTGGCACTGTTATTTGTACTCCCTGTTATTTTTGGTGCTTATTTAGGCATCTGGTTAGATGAAATGGCGGAAGGCTACTCTATCCATTGGACCATCGGATTAATTGTCACGGGACTGGTGATTGGTATGACTAATGTTTATCTATTCATTCGCGAGAGGCACTGATGGAAGCATCCACTATCGTATTTACTATTGGGCCATTGGCGATTAATTCAGTTGTCGTCACCACCTGGGGCATCATGCTCATACTGGGTGTTTCTTGTTGGCTGGCCACACGAAACCTCTCCCTGAATCCGGGGCGATTACAAACCATGCTGGAAGGTACCGTAACCGCCATGCAAGACAGTATAGACGCCATAATCCCTGGCCATTCTCAACAATTATTACCGTTCGTCGCGACTTTGTGGATATATATCGTGATTGCCAATCTGATAGGTCTAATTCCACAGCTTCACTCGCCTACCGGCCATTTGTCGGTGACAGTGGGCCTTGCGCTGCTGGTTTTTCTATCAGTTCACTGGTTTGGTATCCGCAATGATGGCATTCGTGGCTATCTCAAACATTATCTCAGCCCGACGCCCTTATTACTTCCTTTTCATATCATTAGCGAAGTGACACGCACCATTGCATTGGCCGTACGTTTATTCGGCAATATTATGAGCTTAGAGCTCGTTGCCCTATTGGTGCTATTAGTGGCCGGATTACTTGTACCCATTCCACTATTAATGTTGCATATCGTTGAATCGTTAGTACAAGCCTATATTTTTGGCATGTTGGCACTCATTTACGTCGCCGGAGCCATGCAGTCACAACAAAATTTCAATCAAGACAACAAAGGAAATAATACATGAGCGATATGACTTGGTTTACCGTATTGTCCACTATTAGCGCAGCGCTCGCCGTTGCCATTGGTATGATGTTCCCGGCAATGGCCATGGGAAAAGCCATCAGCCAAGCACTGGACGCCATTGCACGCCAACCAGAAGCAGAAAAATCGATTATGCGCACGTTATTCATTGGACTAGCTATGATTGAATCCTTGGCGATCTATGTTTTAGTGATTGTACTCATCATTTTATTCCGTAATCCATTGCTAGAATACATTATTAAATAATATGGAATTTGACTGGACAACCTTCACGCTAGAAATCATCAATTTCCTGATTCTGGTCTGGATCTTGAAGCGGTTTTTATACCGCCCCGTACTTGATGTCATTGCCAGACGACGTGCAGGTATCGAGAAAACACTCGCAGATGCACAACAAATTGAGGCAGAAGCAAACCTTCTTAAACAACAAAATGAGCAACGCTTAGCACAGTGGGAAACTGAAAAAGAAGCCGCTCACGCCGCACTCATGACGGAACTGGCTGACCTGCGTGAAAGTAAAATGGCTACACTAGAAACCAACATTGCACAAGAAACTGAGCGGCGACATGTGCTGGATGAACGACGCCGACGTGAATTCGAGCGCATGATCGAAGAAAAAGGTATTGCATTAGGCGCGCAATTTTCCGCCAAATTACTTACTCGGTTCGCCTCTCAAGAATTGGAAACCAAGCTTTACACTTTGCTACTTGAAGACTTGCAAAATTTACCAGCCACGGACAAACAATCCATCATAGATTCTACAACGACTCCAGAACTACACATTAAAATACAAAGCGCATTTTCACTAAGCCAAAACGAACGGAGCGCATTGACCGAAACCCTGAACGAATTGACCCAAAAAGCATTGCCAACTGAATTTTCCACCAACCCAGAACTCATTGCGGGATTCCAGGTGGATATCGGCCCGTGGATCATGCACGCTAATTTACGCGACGAACTAAGATTCTTCAGCGGAGCGTTACATCATGCCGAATGAGCGGGTAGCAACCGCTGACTCAGAAGCTGATTCACCCCTAGCCAAACAAGCCGCATGGTTATCGAAATATCAATTTGGTCTACATTTATCGGAACAAGGCACCGTCGTCTCCCTTGGTGACGGCATCGCCTGGATCAATGGACTGCCATCAGCTCGCATGGATGAAGTGTTGCAGTTGGAAGACGGTAGCCGTGCGTTAGTATTCCATTTGGCCAAAAACCGACTCGGCACGATATTACTACGTCAAACTAAGCGATTAACCGCCGGCACATCTGTTTTTCAGACGGGTAAACGTTTAAGTATTGGCACTGGCAATGCCTTGCTGGGTCGTGTGATTGATCCGCTGGGTGTTGCACTGGATGATGCAGGGCCACTGTCGTTTTCCAGCTATCGTCCACTGGATGTTCGTTCGCCACCCATTGTTGCTCGTGATTTCGTAGCACAGCCAATGTACACCGGCAACAAAATCGTCGACACACTGGTGCCCATCGGCAAAGGTCAGCGACAATTAATCATTGGCGATAATGGCTGCGGCAAAAGCGCATTGGCAATTGATGCGGTGATTAACCAACGCGGCAAAAACGTATATTGTGTTTATGTCATGATCGGACAAAAACGTTCCGCCGTGGTCAACACCATTGAAACCTTGCGGCGCATGAATGCCTTGGCTTACACTGTGGTCGTGGTCGCCGAAGCCACCGCCATGCCCGGCCTGAAATATTTAGCGCCATTCGCTGGCTGCACGGTGGCGGAAGCTTGGATGGCAGAAGGCCACGACACATTGGTAGTATATGACGACATCACCACTCATGCGCGTAGTTATCGTGAACTCTCTTTGTTATTACGCCGACCACCCGGACGTGAAGCCTATCCTGGCGACATTTTTTATTTACACTCTCGTCTGTTAGAACGTTCCACCCGCTTATCAGCCAAGCAAGGCGGTGGCAGCATGACCGCACTGCCTATCATTGAAACCGAGCAAGGCGAGATCGCCTCTTACATTCCCACCAACCTCATTTCAATTACCGACGGGCAGATTTATCTTGACCACCAATTATTTGCTCGTGGATTCTTACCCGCCATTGATGTCACGCGATCTGTGTCCCGTATTGGTGGTAAAGCACAACATCCCAATATCAAAAAAGAAGCCGGAAGAATGAAACTGGATTATTTACAGTTTCTTGAGCTGGAAGTTTTTACACGTTTTGGTTCACGCCTGGAAGAAAGCATGGAAAAACGTATCCAGCGCGGCCAAATACTGCGTGAAATACTGAAACAAGAATTGCTCTCACCGTTGAACATTGAGTTTCAAATGGCTTGGTTAGTAGCTTACAACGAAGGTTATTTTGATAACATTGATTTGGCGCAGGTTAAGCCCCAGCTAACCTTGCTACAAGAAAAAATAGCTCATGCCCACATCAGTATCGAAGAAGGCCGCGACCAATGGAAAAGCATCGTCCATAACACGCAATGAGCAAACGCCACGAAGTCAAAGAACGACTAGGAACACTCGACGAAATCAACGGTATTATGAGCGCCATGAAGAATCTTGCCTTACTTGAAACACGCAAATTGGCGGTTTTTCTTAGTAC
>JAJFJH010000333.1 GCA_021774155.1 Nitrosomonas sp. | reverse complement strand
TCGTTAGAGCTGACAAAGCCTTGTATCAAGCAAAAAATAACGGTAAGAATCAAGTGGTTGTTGCGGAGAGTTCATAGAGTATATAACTCTAAATTTTTCGAAGTTTTTCTTCTTCTTTAAATAGAGGCGATTTCTCTATTTGTTCCCTCATTTAATCGGTAGTGGTTCTGCTAATTTACACAACAGGCAGGCAATACCGGTTTGGGTTCTCCTTCGCAATCCAACGAATCAAATCCTTCCCGGAAAGCTCGTCATTTCATAGTGCTCTTTTTGAGGGTGAGTTATGCAAATTCTAAATGAAAGAAAACCGTTGCGATTGGTTAAGTCAACAGATAATTTAGAAGGTTCCAAGATGACTGGATTCACGAAGACTATGGTTGCTTCAGATAAGTACTATAAGCAAGTTGAACGTTACGCGCAGCAAATTCGTCGCACGAGTGATGTGGATGAAATCATCAGTATTCTTGAGGTTGTTTTGTCTGAAACAAAGGGTCTGCAATTGACTGATGAAGTCAACGCAGCACAAGAACAAGTTCAACATGCAGAACAAAAAATTGAGTTGCTGAAGGGCGAATTAGAACAGCTGAGAGAGTTGGTGCATACAGATCAAATGACGGGTGCTTTTAATCGTCGTGGCCTTGATGAGATATTTATTCGTGAAGCTGCTCGTGCTGACCGAAGTGACGTATCGCTCTGTGTTGTAATGATTGATTTAGATAACTTTAAGCAGACTAATGATAGCTTCGGGCATCAGTTTGGTGACAACGTGTTGATGCATTTAGTTGCCGTGGCTAAAGAAACATTACGTCCGAGTGATATTATTTCTCGTTATGGTGGAGAAGAATTTGTCGTTCTGTTGCCAGAAATTAGTCTGGAAAAAGCAATATCAGTTATTCATCGTTTACAGAGAAATCTTGCGAAACAATCATTGCAGTATTCTGAAAGCCAATCTGTGTTGGTTACTTTTAGTGCCGGTGTAGCTGTACGTGATTTTGGAGAGCACCAAAATTCGGCAATCAGTCGTGCGGATCAAGCATTATATAAAGCAAAGCATGCTGGAAAAAATCGTGTGATGCCTGCTTAAAATAAGTAACAATAATTTGCTTGTGCTGAGTAGATACAGTGGCGGGTATTCACCTCTTTGATGAGGTGATTTTTTGTTTGTGGCTGAGAAGTTTTTTTAGATCTGTATTCTATTGCAAGGTCTTGACAATTAGCTTTTGGGAGAAATCAATTTTCTTTCGATGAGCTATCTAATTATAAAGATCAAATAATCCCATTTGATCAGGTCGAAAATAAAAATTTATTATCAATTAAATAGTTCGAAATTTAATGCGGTTGATAAATTATACCGGAGGAAGGAATGGAAGAAATTTTTCTTGGAAGGCAGCCAATACTTGACCGTGATCAGAATATAGTTGCATTTGAATTGTTGTTTAGGCTGGCTCATTCAACAGAAGCTAGTGTAGAAGATGACCTGTCAGCAACTGCAAATGTAATTGTTAATGCCTACGGCCAATTAGGCATTCAAAATGTGTTAGGTCAGCAAAGGGGCTTCATTAATATCGACGCTGAATTACTAATGAGCGATGTGATTTGCTTGCTTCCTAGTAAGTATGTTGTGCTCGAAATCATGGAAACGGTAAAAATCACAAGTGAGATAGTGCAGCGCTGTATCGAATTGAAGCAAATGGGTTATCAACTTGCTCTTGATGACGTCACGGAGATTAATGATGGTGTTGAATTGTTGTTGCCCGTTGTTAATGTGGTGAAAGTTGAAGTGCTTGGGTTGGAGAAAGAAGCGATATCTGGCTTAGTTAAGAAATTGAGTCGCTGGCCAGTTTTACTTTTAGCAGAGAAAGTGGAGAGTGATGAGCAGGCAAAATATTGCATGGAATTAGGCTTCCAGATGTTTCAGGGGTATTACTTCGCTAAGCCAGAAATTATGACGGGAAAGCGCGCCGACCCAGCTAAGATGTCTTTGCTGAAATTACTGACACTTGTGATGGGTGATAGTGACGCGGAAGAAATAGAGAGGGAGTTCAAGCATCAGCCCGGTCTAAGCTATAACCTATTACGAATGGTGAATTCGGTGGCTTCGGGTCTGCCGCAAAAGATAAATTCTATCAAGCATGCCATCATGATACTGGGAAAGAGACAACTACAGCGGTGGATACAGTTGCTGCTGTACTCCGCTGGCAAATCAGGCGAGAGCATGTCAAGTGCCTTGATGCAGACCGCAGCTACACGTGGAAAACTAATGGAGTTAATCGCTTTAGCTGATCGGCCGCATGATAAGAATCATCAGGATCGAGCATTTATGGTCGGTATTTTATCCTTATTAGATGCGCTACTTGGTATTGAAATGCCTAGTATCGTTGATAAACTTGGTATACCAGAAGATATGAGCCAAGCGCTGCTGCTTCGAGAGGGGCGTTTAGGCGATCAACTGCGGTTAATTGAAGCAAATGAAAAAAATGAAGCTGAAACAGTTCAAACTATGTTGGCTGATATGGGCTTTTTAAGCTTAGGTGAGTTTACAAATATAGAGTTGGAGGCTTTGAGTTGGGCTAACCGCATAGGTGATGCTGCAAATTAGTCTTTGATCAAAGATGAAAAACTAAATGTTTCAAAAAATAGGCAGCAATTGTCGATTTTACCCTCTTTAAGGAAAGCACGTTCTGTGTCGATGAGTACATGTAGGTATTTATTTCCTTAATATGTAAGGGGTGGCCAGTGCCAAAAATAGAACTTAAGAGAAAATGGTTGTTTAATGCTTTAGCAGGAATAGTTCTTATTTTTGTTGGAATCCAGATTTATTGGTTTTTAGATAAAAGTGGGTCAGCTATGCAAGGGTTGTCAACCTTAACTAGTGTGGGTTTGGTTTGGGCGTTGGTGATGTTGTCAATAGTTGAGCATGATAAAAATTCAGGTACACAGCTGGAAAATAATAAGCTAAAGGATGGCCCGTCAAATGAGCCGCAAATTTTGGTTCCAGAAAGTATTTGCACTATAGAGGCAGATGAGTATTTTTGTGGAATCAAAGATGATTTGGGGCAGGCCGATAAATTAGTTAGCGATGCAGTTAATAATCTTGTGGTGAATTTCAACTATATTAGTAAGTTAACTAGTTCTCATCATAGCATGGTTCTGGCGATCGAAAAGATGGCGGCACCCGCAGATAACGAGCCGGTTTTACAGCTACTAAAGCGGCAGATGAAGATTGCAGAAAAAATTGAGCAAGAATTATCGGCGGCAGTTACCTCATTGCAGTTTGGAGATTTAGTGACTCAATTACTAAGTCATACAGTACATGAAATTGATGCGCTCAATATGTCGCTGCACCGTATTGATAGGCAAAACATCAATAGAACTAGTACAAAGAACCTTGATGAGATTCATCAAGAAATTTCAGATGCAGTCGTCTCTGTCAGAAAAAAAAATAAAAGTAAGCCAGTAGTGCAGCAAGGTATGCGAGTAGGTGAAGTTGACTTATTTTAGCGAGCTTATAGATAAGATTTTAAAGTACGAGAATCAACTCAGAGTTAAGGAGACAGGGAAGAGATGGCTAAAACGATACTTGCGGTAGATGATTCTGCTTCAATTCGGCAAATGGTTGCTTTTACGCTAAAAGGTGCCGGTTACGATGTGATAGAGGCCGTAGACGGTCAAGATGCACTCGATAAAGCAAATGCTTATCAAGTAAACCTAGTGTTAACGGATATTAATATGCCACGTATGGATGGTTTGCAATTGCTCGGATTATTGAGGAAATTATCCCACTATAAATATGTTCCAATTTTGATGCTTACCACTGAATCTGGTGATGACTTGAAAGCAAAAGGAAAAGAAGCTGGCGCAACGGGCTGGTTAGTTAAACCTTTTGATCCTAAAAGACTGTTAGAAGTTATTGGAAAAGTTATTGGTTAATGCCTAGTTGTCGTAAGGTGAAGTTCGTAAAACAGAAAGGTTTTGTAGGACTTATTCTCAGGATTAACTTATGTTTTTTTGCTTTTACCTTTCAATCAAAAAGATGTTTTGGGTGTTAGTCTGGCGCTAAATTTTGAAACGGGATTGAATATGAGCAGTGATCTAGAACAGTTTTATGAGGTGTTTTTTGAGGAATCCTCAGAATTGCTGGCAGAGATGGAGGCCTGTTTGCTTGGGTTGGATGTTAATTCCCCAGATATGGAAGATATGAATGCAATCTTTCGAGCTGCTCATTCTATTAAAGGAGGAGCGGGCACATTTGGTTTTACAGATATGACGGAGATGACGCACATGTTGGAGACTCTGCTGGATAAATTGCGTAAAGGTGAGCTCGAAGTTCGTAGTGAGATGATAGATGCTTTTCTAAAGGCGGGAGATGTTATCAAAGGTCAATTAGCAGGTCATCGTGGAGATGGTGTGGCGGATCCAGCTGCTGCTGCTGCTGTGTGTGAAGAATTGAGTAAATTTTCAGAGCAAACTTCTGATTCGACTGATTCGGCAGAAGTGAATACGAAAAGTGCGCTACCAGTTGCGGAACTAACAGAAAAGAATGCGCCAGTACCAGCAACTGAGAAAATGGTTTTTCTCATAGAGTTTCCAAATGATGGATTAAATGAAAAGGCACGAGAAAATTTACTTTCTAACTTAAGTGAGATGGGCCAACTTGAGAAGCTTATTTTTGGTGAATCTGAGCCGGGTAGTAAATTACGATTAGTAACTGATTCAACTGAAGAGGATGTTTGGGAGATACTTGCATTTGTAGTGGACCCAACTAATCTGAAAATAGAAA
Organism: Nitrosomonas sp.; assembly: GCA_021774155.1. Taxonomy (GTDB): domain Bacteria; phylum Pseudomonadota; class Gammaproteobacteria; order Burkholderiales; family Nitrosomonadaceae; genus Nitrosomonas. Next base: position 27,633 of record JAJFJH010000333.1, on the reverse strand, counting down.
CAGAGGCTCTTGCCGAAGATAGCGCGAGTGCACAATTATCAGCTATTGATGCTGATGAGTCCGAGCCAGAAGAGCCTTATGGGTTTTTCCCTGATGCGCCGGGTAACACAACAAAACCCTATGGGTTCTTCTCTGGAACACCTGCAGCACCTGCAGGCGCAAAAGACGATGAAGTGAAGCAGCCTGTGGGGGGTAGTAAAGTATCAGTCAAAAACAAAAATACATCTTCTACCAAGACTTCTGCTAATTCTGCTGAAACATCCTCAATTCGAGTCAGTATCGAGAAAGTCGACCAGATGATCAATCTTGTTGGCGAGCTGGTTATTACTCAGGCGATGTTAGCTCAGACAGCTTCAGAAGTTGATCCGGTTATTTTTGAGAAACTGTTAAGCGGTATGAACCAACTTGAACGCAATACCAGAGATTTGCAAGAATCGGTCATGTCAATTCGCATGTTGCCGATTAGTTTTGTTTTTAGTCGTTACCCACGTGTGGTACGTGATTTGGCGTCAAAGCTCAATAAGAAAATCGAATTAAAGCAAGTGGGTGAAAGTACTGAACTAGATAAAGGTTTAATTGAAAAAATTGCTGATCCGTTAACACACCTAATACGTAACAGTCTTGATCATGGTGTGGAAATGCCTGATGTGCGGATAGCTGCAGGCAAACCTGCTCAAGGTACGATTACGTTGCGTGCTTTCCATCAAGGCGGCAGTATTGTCATTGAAGTGGGTGATGATGGTGCTGGCCTCAGTCGCGAAAAGATTCTTGCTAAAGCTAAAGAACGTGGGATGCCCGTACATGACGAAATGCCAGATTCAGAAGTCTGGATGCTGATATTTGAAGCGGGTTTTTCAACAGCCGCCGTTGTGACAGATGTCTCCGGGCGTGGTGTCGGTATGGACGTTGTTAAACGTAATATTAGTGCAATGGGTGGTCGAGTAGAAATTGAGTCTGCATTGGGTGTAGGCACCCGAATATCAGTTCGCTTGCCGCTAACACTGGCAATCTTAGATGGCTTGTCTGTCGGTGTCGGTGATCAAATGTTCATCGTGCCGCTAACCTATATTATCGAATCACTACAACCAACTGCAGAAGATATTAAATCAGTGAGCGGGCGTGGACGCGTAGTTCGGGTGCGTGGTGAATATTTGCCTGTGATTGCATTGCATGAAGTCTTTAATTTGAAGCCTACATCTGAAGTAATCCATGATGGAATTTTGGTTATTCTTGAAGCCGAAGGAAAGAAAGCTGCAATGCTTGTTGATACATTAATTGGTCAGCATCAAGTAGTTATTAAAAGCCTGGAGAGCAATTATCGTCGGGTGCACGGTGTTTCAGGTGCCACCATCATGGGGGACGGTAAAGTGGCGTTAATTCTAGATTCCGCTGTCATTGTGACATCTTCACATAAAGAATCGGTGTGAAGGCTAAATTTATCGGCATCTAGTTCAACCCATATATTGGAAGGAGCATAAAAATGTCGCAAACGCAGGCAGTAGAAACGACTGAATCAGCAGGAAATCTTGCAGGAAAAACATTAAATGAATTCCTTACATTCCGGCTAGGTAGTGAAGAATATGGCATGGATATCTTGAAAGTCCAAGAAATCAGAGGTTATGACTCAATCACTCAAATCGCCAATGCGCCTGAATTTATCAAGGGTGTTGTTAATCTACGCGGGATCATAGTGCCTATTATTGATATGCGGATCAAGTTTGAGCTTGGAAGTGCAGAATATGACCAATTTACAGTGGTTATTATTCTGAATGTATCGGGACGAGTTATGGGTATTGTTGTTGACGGCGTTTCAGATGTTATCAGTCTGGATTTGGGTCAAATGAGAGCCACACCTGAGTTTGGTTCTGTCATAGACACCGAATACATCATGGGGTTGGGAACAGTAGAAGAACGTATGTTGATATTGATAGATATTGAGAAGTTGATGGGTAGTGCTGATATGGGCTTAATTGATCAGGTGGTTAATTAATACTTTTTTTGAGTGAAAGGGTAAAGGAGATTTGTGATGTTTAAGAATTTAACAATTAGGTCTCGATTGATGGCTGTAGTCGGTTTTTTGTCGCTCTTGCTGGTAGGTATTGGTGTATTAGGTTTGTATGGTGTAAACCAATCCAATCAGGGATTGAAAACTGTTTATGAAGATCGCACAGTAGTGGCAGTAGATTTGGCAGCTATGAATGATCATTGGCAAGCCGCTCGAATGAATGCGGTTGTTGCAGCTAATTTAAATGATGTAGCAATTGCACAATCACGTATGGCAGATACTGTACAACGTGATGCCGAAATTCGGAAGATCTGGGAAGCTTTTATGGCGACTTATTTGGTCCCGGAAGAGGCTGCATTTGCTGAAAGTTATATGGTTAGTGAGAAGAGTTATGTTGAATCACGCAACCGTACCTTTCAATTGGCTAGTGCTGGCGATTTTGAAGCTGCACGGGAAAATGCTATGAATGATGCCGCTCCGAAGTTCGAGGCTCTACATAAAGATGTGTTTGATTTGCTTAATCTGCAAGGCAGGGTTGCCGCTGAAGAATATGCAGCAGCACAAAGTGATTTCAATACCATTTCAACAGTGACCATTGCCGTCATTGTGTTAGGTGTATTGTTAGCTTTCGTTATCGGTATTCTGGTGATACGCTCAATTGTTGGGCCGCTTAATCAAGCTGTTTCTGTAGCAGATGCTGTTGCGTCAGGTGATCTTTCCAATCGAATTGAATCGAGTTTAACTAATGAAGTCGGTAAGTTATTGCAATCACTCAAGAAAATGACGAGCCATCTTGTCGAGCAAAAGGAACGTGATGCTGACTTTGAAGGTAAAATGAAGGCGGTGGATACGGCGCAAGCGGTCATTGAGTTCGAACTGGACGGTACCGTTATCACGGCCAATGATAATTTCTGCAAGACGTTGGGTTATTCGCTTGACGAAATTAAAGGCAAACATCACAGCATGTTTACTGAATCCGCTTATGCAGGCAGCGCGGAGTATCGACAATTCTGGGAAAAACTTAATCGCGGCGACTATGATGCCGCACAGTATAAGCGCATCGGCAAGGGTGGCAAGGAAGTATGGATTCAGGCCAGTTACAATCCGATCATGGGCGTAGACGGTAAGCCGTTCAAGGTCGTGAAGTTTGCTACCGACATTACTGCGGAGAAATTACGCAACGCCAACTATGAGGGTCAGCTCAAAGCAGTGGACAAGGCGCAAGCGGTCATTGAGTTCGAATTGGACGGTACCGTTATCACGGCCAATGATAATTTCTGCCAAACGTTGGATTATTCGCTCGACGAAATTAAAGGCAAACATCACAGCATGTTTACTGAACCTGCTTATGCAGGCAGTGCGGAGTATCGACAATTCTGGGAAAAACTTAATCGTGGCGAGTTTGATGCTGGACAGTATAAGCGCATCGGCAAGGGCGATAAGGAAGTATGGATTCAGGCGAGCTATAATCCAATCATGGACATAAACGGTAAACCTTACAAAGTGGTGAAATTTGCCACTGATGTTACCGAACAGATCGAAGCAGCGCAGATGCTCAAGCAAGCCGTAGAGGAAACTTTAAAAGTTGTTTCTGTGGCTGAAGAAGGCGATCTGTCGCAGCGTATTCCATTGGAAGGTAAGGATGGGGAGATCAAGAAGCTGTGTAGTGGCATTAATTCCTTGATGGATAATTGTTCATCTAGTTTAGCTGATGTTGGCCGTGTATTGTCAGCAATGTCACATGGGGATTTGACCGAAAGTATCATTAAAGAATACAAAGGCATATTCGGACAATTAAAAGACGACACCAACTCTACAGTAAGTAAGCTAATCGAAATTATTAGTGATATTCGTGCAAGCACTGATGCAATTGATACGGCAGCGAAAGAGATTTCTTCTGGTAACAATGATTTATCGGAGCGAACAGAACAACAAGCTTCAAGTTTGGAGGAAACCGCTTCCAGTATGGAAGAGCTAACTTCCACCGTGAAACAAAACGCGGACAATGCCAAACAGGCTAACCAACTTGCCATTGGTGCCAGCGAAATCGCAGTCAAAGGCGGTAATGTGGTTGCTGAGGTGGTCACCACGATGTCTTCGATCAATGATAGTTCCAAGAAAATCGTTGATATCATTAGTGTCATTGATGGTATCGCATTCCAGACAAACATTCTGGCCCTGAACGCAGCAGTAGAAGCGGCTCGTGCTGGCGAACAAGGTCGTGGTTTCGCGGTAGTTGCAACTGAAGTGCGTACGTTGGCACAACGTTCTGCTGCAGCGGCTAAAGAAATCAAGGAGCTGATCAGTGATTCAGTCAATAAAGTTGAAGTAGGTACTGAACTGGTTGATCAAGCAGGCAATACCATGGATGAGATTGTCGCATCTGTGAAGCGAGTGACCGACATTATGGCAGAAATATCCGCTGCTTCACAAGAGCAAAGTTCGGGAATCGAACAGGTTAATCAGGCAATTACTCAAATGGATGAAGTGACACAGCAAAACGCAGCATTGGTAGAAGAAGCTGCTGCTGCTTCAGAATCCATGCAGGAGCAATCAGGAAGTTTGATTAGTGCTGTGGCAATCTTCAGCTTGAGGAAGGAGGCGACAAGTAATAGAACCAAGTCTCCTCAGGTTGAGAAGCGTGGACCAAACCGTGCAGTCAATGTAGAACGATTGCCTGCAAATTCTTCAGCAAATAAATCCGCAGTAAAGAAGCTTTCCGCTCCAAAGTTCGAGTCTAAAAAGACTGGCACCGATAGTGATTGGGAGGAGTTCTAAAATATTAGTTTCTAATTTTAGGTGTAATCGTAAATTGTTAAGATGAAGTTTGTGTATTGGATGCATTAGAAAGGAATTCGTGTTGTTTGTTATTGTTGTAAGCAACGCTAATTCTGATCTATGGCATCCAATTACAAATAATTTTATAAGTTTTGTTGTTTATAGAAACAAACTTTTAAATACCTGCATTTACCCAATATTTTGATTGGTTAATCCTGTCGTCCTCGATTGGACACTAAATTCTCTGATAATTGGTTCATAAAAGAGCGCCCGACTTTTCTTGTGATATTTGTATGAGATATAGTCGTTAGGCTAACTTGGTTATTAGCTAAATAGAAATCAAGTTTTTGAGAAATGATGCCGAAATATTCACAGCAGGTATCTACATTAATACAACTGGATATTTTATGAGTATAAATTTGGCTGAAGACGAAGTTTCTGATAACAAATTGCGTGAATATACTTTCACATCAAAAGATTTTGAGCGCATATGCAAGCTGATATACAAACATGCTGGTATCTCATTGTCTTCGAGTAAACAAAATATGGTCTACAGTCGTCTTGTTCGACGCTTGCGTGTAAATGGTTTTGGTAGCTTTAAAGTTTATCTCGATTATCTGGAGTGTGGGGACTTAGTAGAATTGGAAGCATTTACAAATGCTTTAACAACTAACCTTACTGCATTTTTTCGTGAACAACATCATTTTCCCATATTACAACAGCATATAGAAAAGCAAAAAAATCATCAAAAAATCCAGCTTTGGTGTAGTGCATCTTCTACTGGTGAAGAGCCTTATTCAATGGCTATGGCGATGGTGGAGCTCTTCAGATCATTTACACCACCTGTCCATATCTTAGCAACTGACTTGGACACCAATGTATTGGCAACTGCACAACAAGGTATTTATTCCCTTGAGAAACTCGATAAGTTACCTAAAGAAAAACTAAGACAATTCTTCCAAAAAGGAAAAGGAAATCACGCTGGCTCAGCAAGAGTACGCCCAGAACTTCGTAATCTTATTACCTTCCGACAATTAAATCTATTAGAAGAAAATTGGTCAATACGGGGACGATTTGATGCAATATTTTGTCGCAATGTAATGATATATTTCGATAAACTAACTCAATATACGATTTTGAAAAAATTTGAACCATTGTTAGCTAACGATGGTTTGTTGTTTGCAGGTCATTCGGAAAGTTTTCAGCATGCCGCTGATTTATTTAAGTTGCGTGAGAAGACGGTTTATGAGCTTGCGAACAAGCAGCGGGTGAAAAATGCCTGAAATTACCGGTGACCAAATAGCATCTAATTTTTATTTCGATAAAAATTTCAATAGTAAAGCAGTTAAGTTGTTGCCAGGAGAGTATTTTGTTACAAATCAAGGAATGATGTTGGTAACAGTGCTAGGTTCTTGTGTTGCAGCTTGTATCCGTGATAGTTATAGCGGGATCGGAGGGATGAACCATTTTATGCTACCTGACGGTGGTGGAGACCCAGGTAGTCCCATGAGTTCGTCTGCGCGCTATGGTACGTTTGCCATGGAAATATTGATTAACCAGTTGTTGAAATTAGGCGCAAAACGGGCAAATTTAGAGGCTAAGGTATTCGGTGGCGGCAATGTAATGGCTGGGCTCACCGTTGCAAATGTTGGTCAGCGTAATTCTGAATTTGTTTTGAGATTTTTAAAAACCGAGAATATTAAGGTCATTGCGCAGGATTTGGTTGGCATTTATCCACGGAAAGTCTATTTTTTTCCTAAAGATAGCAAAGTCATGGTCAAAAAATTGAAGGAAACTCATAATAATACGATTTCACTGCGTGAGAAAGACTACAGTTCACGTTTACGTAAGACGAATACTGGTGGTGAGATAGAATTATTTTCTTAAGATGAATTTTGCGTAACCCGGCTTAATATTATAATACTATGAAAAAAATTAAAGTCTTGATTGTTGATGATTCTGCATTAGTTAGAAAGTTATTGACCGAGATAGTTAACAGTCAGCGTGATATGGAAGCGATAGGTGCGGCGGCTGACCCATTAATAGCGCGCGAAATGATTCGTGAGCTTAATCCTGATGTGCTGACACTTGATGTGGAAATGCCAAGAATGGATGGACTTGATTTTCTAGAAAAATTAATGCGGTTACGCCCCATGCCAGTTGTAATGGTTTCTACATTGACAGAAAAAGGCTCTGACACTACATTTAAAGCCCTTGAGTTAGGCGCAATTGATTTTATTGCAAAACCTAAAATTGATATTACTAATGGCTTACATGAGTACGGGGATGAAATAGCAGATAAGATTCGTATTGCAAAGTCTGCGAAAATCAAACAGCATGTTTCACTACCTGTAACTACAAGTTCTACTGCAGATGCAGTTTTGCCATCCATATCTAATCGTGTCGCATCGACTGAAAAATTAATTATTGTCGGGGCCTCAACTGGTGGTACTGAGGCTATTAAGGACTTTCTGATTAATTTGCCGCCCGATTGCCCTGGCATACTCATCACGCAGCATATGCCAGAAGCATTTACCAAATCATTTGCAGATCGCTTAAATAGACTCTGTAGAATATCAGTTGTTGAGGCTCAGGGTGGTGAACGTGTGTTACCTGGCCATGCATTTCTGGCACCAGGGCATTCACATTTGTTACTCAAGCGAAGTGGAGCAAATTATATGACTGAATTAAACCAGGGTGATTTGGTTAATCGTCATCGCCCGTCAGTGGATGTTTTGTTCCGTTCTGCCGCAAATTTCGCAGGTAAAAATGCAATTGGCGTGATTTTGACTGGTATGGGTAAGGATGGTGCAGAAGGAATGCTTGAAATGTATAACGCTGGCGCCTATAATTTAGCCCAGGATGAAGCCAGTTGTGTTGTCTTCGGTATGCCTAAAGAAGCAATTGCTGCGGGTGGTGTGGATGAAGTGGTGTCGCTAAAAGATATGGCACGGAGAGTTTTGTTGAAACTATCAAGCTTTGGTATGCATAGTAATAGAGTCTAAATGGTTGCCGGTTATTGTTGGCTCAGACCGTAGCTAATCACAATAATACAATGTTGACTAAAAGAAAAATTACACATTCTGCTTGTTATGTTGCCGTCATTTTGCTAGCTGGCTGTGGATCTTTGCAAGAAAAAAATACAGGTATTTTTACGCCAAAAACCGCTTATGATAAAGCAATTGATACATTCTCAGGTAATATTAAAGGCAGGTTATATACCCAGTACCATAAATGGCAGGGTGTGCGTTATCGACTGGGTGGGTCTAGTAAGCGTGGAATTGATTGCTCTGCATTTGTACAAATAACCTTTAAGACTAAGTTAGGTGTGAATTTACCCAGAACAACAAGGCTGCAATCAAGGTTGGGTAAGGAAATTAGAAAAAATGAATTACAAGCTGGGGATCTGGTGTTCTTTAGAACGGGCCCTGCCTCCAGACATGTGGGTATTTATTTAGAAGAAAATAAGTTTTTACATGCCTCCCAACGTCGAGGTGTGACCATATCAAAATTAGATAACGCCTATTGGAGAGCTAATTATTGGAAATCAATCAGGATTTAATAATTGTGCAATGCCATACTTTTCATTAGTAGTTTAGAGGTTTGTCTCGCTTAATAAAAAACGCCTCCTAGATTTAACTGGAGGCGTTTTTTATTGCTACTGAATTTTCTTATTGATTAATGGCCTGATTCGCGCATATGGATAATTGCTTCTTGTGTATGTTTTGCAGCTACTTCGGCATGACCTGCTTCGGCGTGTGTTATCGCTTCTTCCAGGTGCTTAATAGCCTCATCCATATGTTTATGAGCCTCAGCATGTTCTTTTCCGGCTTCTTTAGCATGCGCCAAACTTTCTTTTGCGTGCTTAAGTAATACCTTTGCATGACCGTCTTCCCCGTGAGCTTGAGCTTTACCTGCATGCTCCATTGCTTCTGAAGTATGTGCGGCATCTCCTGCATTTGCTTGTGCACTGAGGAAAAGTGCCAAAATTCCGATTGCTAAGGTTGTTGGTATGGTTTTCATAATAAATCCTCCACTATCCGTTAATAAAAAAGAAGCCAAAGCGCACCTGCTCTACCCCTTTTCCTTCGTTTGTATTGAGGGAAAAGCTAACCAACCTCCTAGAATTGAATTCAAGAGAGATAGCGCGCAGTGCAGTTACGTTATAGCATAAAACGAGCTTGGTCAAGCTGGCTATATTTGACAGGTATGATTTTTATCAAAATATGATAGAAAAATGGTGTTTTAGAAGAACTTTATTGATCGTCTCGTAGGCTATTTAACATATTTGTATCTATATATTGACCGTTCAATATGTTTCTATTTTTTGTGATTCCAGTGAACGGCTGTGCAGGCTCCCCCAAGTCAGACAGTATAGCAAGTGCGTTAGTAAATGTTTGTTGACGTGTATAGCCGTTAACTGTGATCAGTGTGGGGATCTTAGCAGCATGTGCTGAATTTAAGCCATTCTCAGAATCTTCAATGGCAATACATTGATGTGCAGAAAGTTCAAGTTGCTCAAGTACCCAAAAATAAATGTCAGGAGCGGGTTTTTTTTTAGGAACAATATCACCCGCGCCTATGACATCAAACCAGCCGGGAGAATCTTCGCCCAATGTGGATTTTAATAAAGCGGTAACATTTTCTGGTGTGGTGGTAGTTGCAATGGCAATTTTGATTCCATCTTTGCGTAATTGGTGAATTAAACGAGCTACACCTGGCCGTAGTGGAATCTCTCCCTGTTCAAGTAAAGATACATAATGTTTGGTTTTGGTTTTATGTAAATCAGCAATCCAGTTATCCAGATTGGCTTTTGTCAAAAATTCAGGTTTGTATCTTTCTATAAAATAGCGAATACGTTCTTTGCCTCCGGTGATGTCTAGAAGCTCCCCGTAGCAATCAATGTCCCAATTCCAGTCGAGATTAAAAGCTTTAAAAGCAGTATTGAAGGCTGGGCGATGTCCATCGCGTTCAGTATCGGCAAGTGTGCCATCAACATCAAATAATACGGCGCGAAGTTTATTGCTTTTGTCAGTGTTCATAGATGGCTGGCTCGTTGAAGGCGGTCATTAATAGCAAGCCAATTCGGGCTGCTTGGTGGTGTTTCTATCAGTAAACGATCAAATTTCTCACGATCAAATTGATGTAGCGTGGCATACAGTTGGTTGCCATAGACGCGGGGTTCGGGCGACATGCAACATCTGGAGATGTTTTCATTTGATGGTATATTTTTCATACAGTTTGACCAGGTGATGACGACTATACGTAAGCCTTGTGCTGCCAATTCAAGTGAATGCTGGATTATATGTTCTGACGAACAGGCTTCAAGTGGTGTGGTCGGTGCATAGTGTGAATCATGTGTTCCTGGTGCGCGTTCAGTTAAATGGTTTTTTTTGAATAAAATAATTCGACCATTTAGTACGTCTGCTAATGCGTCTGGCGAGATACCACCGGGTCTTAATATGGTGGGGGTGTCGTTATTAAAACTGACGATGGTGCTTTCTAAGCCGACCTCACATGCACCGCCATCAAGTATCATTCCGACAGAGTCACCTAACTCTTCATATACATGTGCCGCTGTTGTGGGGCTTATCCGTCCAAATCGGTTTGCTGAGGGTGCTGCGATTGCTGTGTCTGCACCCAGTGTCCTTAGTAAGTCAAGTGCGATGGGATGATTGGGTATGCGTAATCCTACAGTGTCTTGTCCCCCTGTAACTGTTGTGGGAATACGGTTACTACGTTGTAGAATTAATGTCAGAGGCCCCGGCCAAAAATGTTCAGCCAATTTCCAGGCTGACTCCGGTATTTCACTAGCCCAACGTTGTAGCTGAAACATGTCTGCAAAATGAACAATGAGTGGGTGGTCTGTCGGCCGCTGTTTTATCTCGAAAATTCTAGAGATGGCAGAAGGAACTGAGATGTCAGCGCCCAGGCCATAAACTGTCTCAGTGGGAAACCCAACGGTCCCACCGGCTCGAAGTAATTCAGCGGCGGCGGCAATATTGTTATGCATTTTTAAGTAGTTTTGCTAGAAAATTATTATGAAATTTCGAGCATTCTATCTAGTGCACGTTTGGCGAGTTTCGACTCTTCTCCAGATATTTTAATCTGGTTGACTACGTTGCCGGCTACCAAGTTTTCTAATGACCAAGCGAGGTGTTGAGGGTCAATACGTGCCATGGTAGAGCACATGCAGACCATAGGCGACATGAACTGTACTATTTTACCTTGTGGTTTAAATTCCTCTGCGATGCGACTGACGAGATTTAATTCAGTGCCTACCAACCAGTTTGTCCCGGATTTTGAATCCCGAATTGTGTTAATGATGTACTCAGTAGAGCCAACGTAATCCGACGCTTGACACACTTCGTAGCTACATTCGGGATGTGAAATAACCAAGCCATCTGGGTGTTTGTTACGGAAGCGCAGAATATGCTGTGGTTGGAACATTTGATGCACTGAGCAATAGCCTTTCCACAAGATTATTCTGGCTTTTTTGATTTGCTCTGGTGTTAATCCGCCCATGGGCTCATCAAAATCCCATACCACCATTTGGTCCATTGGAATTCCTAATTGATGTCCGCTCCAGCGTCCAAGATGTTGGTCGGGAAAAAATAATACCTTTTCATCGGCATCTAGTATTTCGGATAACTCTTGCCATGCACGTGTGACTTTAGAAAGATTGGCCATGTCAGCCATGGAGCATCCGGCTGAGAGATCTGGTAAGACTGCAATTTGCTTTTCACTGGAGAGAATATCCGCGACCTCAGCCATAAAATGTACGCCACAAAATACTAAATAGTCAGCATCGGTTTGGGCGGCAAGAAATGAGAGTTTCAGAGAGTCTCCCGTAAGATCTGCGTGCTTATATACATCCGCACGTTGGTAGTGATGCGCCAAAATTACCGCACGTTTTCCAAGAGATCGTTTGGCCGCAGTAATACGTTGGGCACAGATATCGTCTTCTAATTGGTCAAAATACTCAAATTCAATGGGTTTTGCTTGCATAAATTATTTTACTGTTCGATTAAGAATACACATTAACATATTGGGATCTGTATTCAAATTTGAAAAATTCAATGATGATGAAATACGATGTTGCAGGACTATAATGTGCAAACTTTGTCGACAGGCTTGCGTAAGATAAGTTCATTTAATAAATTTAGATGTTATTTGTTTAGCTGAGCTGTTTTATTTGTAAAATGTGCATTTGGGTATATCTGTTATACTTTGTTGCGTTAACTTCCAGAGCGGGGATTAAATTGACTCAAAATACCTCGATTTTTAAACTGATTATCTTTTTTCAATAGATGTTCAACCATCTCCGTCCCAGTGTTTTGCTGATTATGCTCGTTTTACTTGCGCTGCTAACCTTTTGGATAACAAATGCGGTTGTGCCGACAATGACAAACCAAGGAAGTGATACGCATCAGAAACCGGATTATATTATTGAAAATTTGTCGGGGATTCGAGCTAATCACGAGAGTACTGTGCAGCGTAACTTTTCGGCAAAAAAATTACTACATTATCTAGATGGCGATGTAACGCATATGGAGAGCCCGTATTTTACTAACATGGAAAGTCAAAAACCAGTCATGCGAGTAAAAGCCGATAAGGCTCGGTTGTTAGGTGAAGGTGAGAATGTTTATTTGACGGGGAATGTGAAGGTATTGAGAGGTGAAGATAACGATAAAATAACGATGATGACCAGTTATTTGCATTTGATTCCTGATGAAAACATTGCGAAAACAAATAAAACAGTTGTTTTTTCAAGAAAAAATACAACAATTAGTGCAATTGGTTTAGAGCTAGACAATCATACAGGTATTGTTCAGCTGTTATCACGGGTTAAAGCTTCTGATTACTAAAGAATCGTTGGCTATTTTGATCAGGTGAATTATAGTTAGTTTGGCATTGGTTGCTGAACCTTATTTATAGTAAGTCGCGTGTTATATCATGAGAAACGAATGAAATTGTTAATTGCTTTATTGCTGATAAATTTTCTATACATAGGAAATGTTTTTGCAGAACGTGCTGATCGTGACAAGCCTATTCATCTGGAGGCTGACCGTGCAACAGTGGAAGATGTTAATAGCAAGGATACCAGTCGGATTAGTACTTTTACCGGTAATGTTGTTTTGACTCAAGGCACCATGGTGATTCGTGCCGACAAAGTAATTATGAAGGAAGATGAAAATGGTTTTCGCCATGCAACGGCACTTGGTGACTTAGTCAGTTTTAGACAAAAACGTGATGGGTTAGATGAATATATTAAAGGCTGGAGTCGACGCGTCGAGTTTGATAATAAAACTGATCAACTAGAGCTATTCAGACAAGCACGGCTAAAACGCGGGGAAGATGAGGTGAAGGGCGATTACATTTCTTATAATATGACCAGTGAGTTTTTTCAAGTAAAAGGGAGTAACGAACGCGGTGTAGAATCTGGCCCTGACAGTAGGGTGCGCATAGTTATTCAACCAAAAAATAATGCTAATGGGCCTGACACTAAAGTGCAGTAGGACAAAAAATATAGAATGAAGGTTTGGCCATTAGATAATGAGTGAACTAAGAGCGAGTAACTTAAATAAAAGTTATCAATCACGCACCGTGGTGCATGATGTATCTTTTTCGCTTACAAGCGGTGAGGTGGTTGGCTTGCTCGGACCAAATGGCGCAGGAAAGACGACTTGTTTTTATATGGTAGTTGGCTTAGTTCCATTAGATGGTGGTGACATCAGTTTGGACGAGTGTGATTTAAGTAAACTTCCTATTCACAATCGAGCGCGTCTCGGCTTAAGTTATTTGCCGCAAGAGGCATCAATTTTCCGTCGATTGTCTGTGGAAGAGAATATACTTGCAGTGCTGGAATTGCAGGATTTTGATTTTGCTGAAAGACAGCAGCATTTGGATAATCTGCTGCATGATCTTAACATTAGCCACTTACGTGACAGTCCATCTATTAGTTTGTCAGGTGGAGAACGTCGTCGTGTCGAAATTGCTAGGGCATTAGCATCACAGCCACGCTTTATTCTTCTTGACGAACCATTTGCTGGCGTCGACCCGATTGCAGTTATTGATATTCAGAAAGTGATTGGTTTCTTAAAAGAATGCGGTATCGGTATTCTCATTACTGATCATAATGTTAGAGAAACATTGGGTATTTGCGACAGAGCTTATATAATTAGCGAGGGAACTGTCTTGGCTGACGGAAAACCTGACGAAATCATTTGTAATGAACGTGTAAGAGAAGTTTATTTGGGAGAACATTTCCGATTGTAAAGGAATTGCTAATGCTTTTTGAACCAAGTAAGTAAAAAAATGAAAGACGTAAGTCATCCGTTATTGGTTTGTAAATTCTATGATAATTTCTAAAGATTCACTTGATAGGGACTTGTGGAAGCTATTATTTCCGACGTCATGAAACCAACACTTCAGTTAAAATTATCTCAACAATTAAAGCTTACGCCCCAATTACAGCAGTCGATACGATTGCTGCAACTGTCCACACTTGAGCTGAATCAAGAGGTCGAACGTATTATTCAAGAAAATCCATTGTTAGAGTTAAATGATGGCGCGGAGTATGGCGGTGCTTCTCAAGAAGACCCCGTAGACTCCTTGACAACAAATTCATCAGATGTAGAGAATGGGGTTGATGCTATAACACCGATTACTGAAAGCAAAGGTGATACAGAGTCAAGCCAGAATGATGATGCTGACTGGTATCAAGATAATAGTTATTCGCGCGGTACACGTGATCATGATGATGAGGGTGAGTTGCAATTGGCAGCTAGGCCTCAGAGTCTACGTGAATACTTGTACCTGCAATTGAGTTTAAGCCAGATCACAACTGATGATAAGAGTATTGTTGGGTTATTGATAGATAGTTTGGATGATGAAGGTTATCTTTTTCAGGACTTAGATGAATTAATCGAATTGCTGCCGCCGGAACTGGAAATAAGTCTTAGCGATTTGCAAATTGCATTGGCCAGTCTACAGCGTCTTGACCCACCAGGCGTTGGTGCGCGTAATTTAAAAGAATGCCTGACGATACAGTTACAAGCCTTGTCTGAAGACACACCATTTCTTGAGCAAGCGTTATTGCTAGTCGAACAGCATTTGGAGAGTTTGGCATCACGTGATTTTAGTCAGATTAAGAAGCTAATGCATTGTGATGATCAATGCTTGCGTTCGGCTCAGTCTCTCATTGTAAATTTAAATCCCAGGCCGGGGGCTGCATTTGGTTCTATCAATACGCGATATGTTGTTCCTGATGTTATTGTTACAAAAGTTAATGATGTTTGGGTGGCCGATATTAATCCAGAATCAATGCCACGCTTAAGTATTAATCATCTCTATGCCGATATTTTGAAGCATACGCGTGATATTTCGACACGCCGACTTGCTGGGCAACTAAACGAGGCTAAATGGTTAATCAAGAATATGCATCAACGCTCCGATACCATACATAGAGTATCCAATGCTATTGTTGAGCGACAGCAACAGTTTTTTGAGCATGGTGAAGTTGCCATGCGCCCACTGGTGCTACGAGAGATTGCTGAGACATTAGGTTTACATGAATCAACCGTGTCACGTGTGACAACACAAAAGTATATGAGGACACCAAGAGGAATACTTGAACTTAAATATTTCTTTGGTAGCCATGTTGCAACAGATACAGGTGGCGCTTGTTCCGCAACTGCAATTCGAGCGCTGATAAAACAATTAATAAAAGCTGAGAATGAAAAAAAACCACTAAGTGATAATAAAATATCAGAGGTTCTTGGAGAACAAGGTATCGTTGTAGCACGCCGTACCGTTGCAAAATACCGTGAATCTATGCAGATTCTTCCTGCAAATCAACGAAAAACATTTTAATTAAAAAAATAAGGAGGCAAGATGAATCTTAATCTTACCGGTAATCACGTAGATATTACGCCTGCCATGCGGGAGTACGTAACAACTAAGTTAAGTAAAATAACGCGTCACTTTGACCATGTAATCGATGTCAGTGTGATTTTAACGGTAGAAAAACATAAGCAAAAAGCTGAAGCAAATGTTCATGTGAAAGGGAAAGATATTTTTGTTGTAGCAGACGGTGATAACATGTATGCCTCCATTGATAGTTTGATTGATAAACTAGACCGACAGGTGCTCAAGTATAAGGAGAAGAATCTTGAGCGACGCAATCAGGATTCAATAAAACACCACGACTTTAATCAAACTGAGTAATTACATTTTTCTACATGAACCTCATTTCACAATTATTACCTTCGTCAAACGTTATAGTTGATCTGGATGTTGCTAGTAAGAAGCGAGTGTTTGAACAGGCAGGATTGCTGTTTGAAAACACCCAGCATATTGCACGTAGCCAAGTTTTTGAAAGTTTGTTTGCGCGTGAGAAGCTAGGCTCAACTGGTTTGGGTCAGGGTGTGGCGATACCCCATGGCCGGATCAAGGGACTGCGTGAAGCTGTCGCAGCTTTGATCCGGATGAAAGAAGCCATTCCTTTTGATGCACCAGACGGTCAACCAGTTAATCTGGCTTGTATTTTATTGGTGCCCGAGAAAGCAACAGATAAGCATTTACAGATTCTGAGTGAATTGGCTCAAATGTTTAGCGATAAAAAATTCCGAGAAAGTCTTCTGCAAAGTAAAGATGCCGATGAGATTCATCAGCTAATTGCTGGTTGGACACCTAATGTCTCAAATTAGCATTTCACAGCTATTTGAAGATAAAAAGGATAAGCTTAATTTAAGCTGGGAAGCTGGTAATAGCGGCGGGGATAAACTACTTAACAGTGAAGAAATCGCACAAGCTAACCAGGGAATTATTGGCCATCTCAATTTTATTCATCCCAATTGGATACAGGTGTTAAGTAATACTGAAATTGAGTATCTTAATAGATTGGATCCTACCTCGTTAAACCGCAAAATAGCATTGCTTACCAAAAGTGACATTCGTTGTATCATTGTGGCAGATAATGCGCCGGTGCCTACTTCCATGGAAAAAATGGCTAGTACGGCGCTTATACCTGTTTTACGTTCACCTTATCCCAGTCTAGAAGTTATTTGGTTGTTGCGAACATACCTTGGTCGTGTTCTAGCGCCTTCAAATAGTTTGCATGGCGTATTGTTAGATGTCTTAGGTTTGGGTGTGATGATTACAGGTGAAAGTGGTGTAGGAAAAAGTGAATTGGCTCTAGAGCTAATTAGTCGTGGCCATGGATTGGTTGCCGATGACGTGGTTGAGCTTAGACGTATTGCGCCGGAAACTTTGGAAGGACGTTGTCCGCCCATGCTGCGAGATTTTCTTGAAGTACGCGGACTGGGTGTGTTGAACATTTGCACTATTTTTGGCGAAACAGCGATGCGTCGACGGATGAATATGAAGCTCATCGTGCATTTGCAGAGATACAATGCGACGGATACCAACTCGTTGGAGCGTTTACCCATTAGTAACTTGAATGAAAGTATTATGAATGTTGATGTTAGTAAGGTTATTATCCCTGTTGCAGCTGGGCGTAATTTAGCTGTGCTGGTAGAGGCGGCTGTGCGTAACTATGTTTTGCAAATGCGCGGTATTGATAGCACGCAGGATTTCATTGAACGACAAAAGCAAATCATGGAAGGCGCGGTGCTAGACGGTTAGTGGTAACGTCTTAGAATGAACAAAACTAACATCCAAAAAACTGTCACGTTGGCTTTTACTGGCGCATCGGGTATGCCATATGGCATACGCTTGTTGGAAATGTTGCTGGCAGAAAATGTGCGGGTTTACCTTCTATACTCTCCTGTTGCGCAAATTGTTGCGCAACAGGAGATGCAAATTTCCTTGCCGTCTCGTGCAAAAGAAGCCGAAGAATTTTTCAATCGTCGATTTAATGTGACTGAAGGTCAATTGCGAGTATTTGGACGCGAAGAATGGTTCTCGCCGGTTGCATCAGGCTCTAATCCTACCGATGCTATGGTGATATGTCCCTGTACGATGGGTACACTGGCGGCTGTTGCTGCGGGACTGAATCAGAAGCTGATAGAACGTGCTGCGGATGTCATGTTAAAAGAGAATCGTCAGCTTATTTTGGTGCCGCGAGAAATGCCTTTTTCAGTGATACATCTCGAAAATATGTTAAAGCTGGCACGAAGTGGTGCGGTTATTTTGCCCGCAAATCCAGGTTTTTATCATCACCCTGAGTGCTTGCAAGATATTGTTGATTTTGTGGTGGCACGTATTCTTGATCACCTGGGAGTCGCACATACATTGATGACGCGCTGGGGAGAGAAAAGCGAGTGAAGCACTATTCCGTGCTGTTTCAATCTAAACTTCTCAGTTGAAGGTATCCAAGTGTGTGGTTTTTGGGCTGTCTGGCAAGGTGCAACGAGGCGTAGGCTAATATTCTCTACAACGAGGAGCAACGCCAGCCAGATTGCCCATAAAAACTGTTCGCGCTAACAAATATGCGGCTTTCCGAAAACAAATAAGCGGTCAACTGAGGAATTTAGGCTCAATGAGGTTGAGCTTGTTTCCTACATTCTGGTAAATACCCGCTTCAGTAATAACAATATCCATCGAGATGTCATGAGGCTGGGGGTAAACGCTGTTTATGCGTGAAATCTCAAATGCGATGCCAATGACCAATGGGCGAGGTTTGATGACAGCAAGTGTACGGTCAAAATAGCCGCTGCCGTAGCCCAACCGATAGCCTTGTGAATCAAAGCCCAACATAGGTATCATAATCACATCAACATTTATCTGCCCGGTATTCTTTGGGGTGGGTATCCCATAGGCTCCTTTTTTCATTGGCGCATCTGGCCACCACTTTTGAAAATATAGCGGCGTATGTTTACTGACTACTTCAGGTAATGCAAGCGTGGCACCTTGTTGATGAAGATAGATGGCAGCGGGACGTGGGTCAAATTCGCGATGTATGGGCCAGTAAATTCCAATGTTATTTTTACGCAATTTAGGGAAGTTTTGTTGGAGCAAAGTGGTTATTGTATGGCTCCATAATTGATGGTCTTTTTTAGTTACGGTTTTTCTGCGTGCAATTAGTTGGGTGCGCTGTTGTTTTCGCCATGTTTGCCAATCATCCATTAGTTTTTACCAAATCAGTTAATATTACTCGTTTCAATAATTTTCTCACTGGTGTCGGAATTGCAGATTCTAATGCGTCATCTAATGCCATCCATTTTCCCTTTTGTAGTAGTGCATCATTCGGCGAAACGACTTGCAATAAATGTGGATGTATTTTTAATTTGAAATGAGTGAATGTGTGATCCAACGGTGAGATATTACCCAGAGGCCTTACTTCTAATCCATATGTTTGTTGACAATATGCGATGGTGTTTTCGCTGGTTGATATTTCTAATGGACACCATAACCCACCCCAAATACCTGAGGGTGGGCGTTTCTCAAGTAGAATTTTGTTTTGTTTTATTAACATAAGAAAAATAGTTTCTTTTTTAGGTAACTGTTTGCGTGGTTTCGGCGATGGTAGTTTGTCGGTGCAGTTTTCTTGGTGTGCGACGCAGTTATGCTGCAATGGACAAGACGTACAGTCTGGTTTGCTGCGTGTGCAAACAATTGAGCCTAAGTCCATTAGTGCCTGAGTATAGGTCTCAATAGATTGGTTGGCAGTTTTTTTAGGCAAACACGCATTGGCTTTGTGCCACAGTTGTTTTTGAACATCGGCTTTGCCGGGATAGCCATCAATTCCAAAATAACGTGTAAAAACGCGTTTAACGTTACCATCGAGAATTGCAGCGTATTGACCAAAGGCAAAGACCGCAATTGCCGCGGCTGTTGAACGACCAATACCTGGGAGCTCCTGAATTAACTCAATGCTCTGAGGGAATTTGCTTTGATAGTCCTGCCTGATGATTTGAGCTGCATGAGATAAGTTTCTTGCGCGGGAGTAATATCCAAGGCCGCTCCAACAAGCCAGTACATCATCTTGCGGGGCTAAAGCAAGGTGCGCAATGCTAGGGAAGCGTTGGATGAAACGCTGGTAATAGGGGATAACTGTGATGACTTGCGTTTGTTGCAGCATGATCTCGGATAGCCAAATAGCATAAGGGTCGCGTGTGCCCTGCCAGGGAAGATGATGGCGACCATGTTGTGTTTGCCAACGGATTAATTTGGTTGCGATGGTTGGCATTTAATGGCTGGTGCTATTCCGTTTGGCTTGTCTGTAAATGGCCATTATCGTTCTGGACTTCAAATTGAATGCCAGAGATGAAAAGATCATTAGATTGAAATGAACCGATATGCAGGGTTCCATTTACATCTAAATCAGCCAATAATGCGAAATCCAGTGATTCATTTATGTGGTTGGTGGCGTCTTTGTCATTTTTAGTTGGCTGATGCTTTTGTTGGGGAGGTGGCAGATAGCGGTTCATATTGAACTGGTCGATATCAACCATAAACTGGAGTACTGGTTTATTAAAGTCGCTTAAATTAAATTCTGCTTTGATTAGGCTGCCTTCAAGGTTGCCTGAGAGGTTTGCTTGTAAATATCCAGGTGATTTGCTGGATACAAATAGGTCGCCCTGTAAGTTGCCACTGATGGGTATATCTGGTGATTGAGGCTGAAAAATGCGCAGGTTTAATTCCGCATCTGATAGTTTTAGTTCCTGTGTGTCAAGATTTCCACTCAGTGGGCTGTGAAAGAAAAGATTAACAATTTGCGCATTTTTTTCTGCCGCTAGTTCAATGGTCATCATGTCGCTTTCGAAGTGACGTCCTGCGCTCGTGATGTTGGACAAAGTGAACACGCCGTTAATGCTATTCTCCAGCTGAGTAACTTTGGCAATCAAATTAATTTGGTCGCTGGCAAGATGATTGACACCAAATTGTAGGTTGGGAATATTAAGTTGGACTTCAAAGTGATTTGAATCATTCTTTTTAATATGTTTTGTGTCACCTAGCGCATGTAGCTTTAAGTTGTCGAGTGATAGCTCGGTAATCTTGTCGGTCGTAAGGTTTAGGTTGGATAGCCTATAGTTTCTTGAGTTTTTTTCATCCCGAAAAACAAGCTCAGCATTATTGACGTGTAATTGTTCAATATCGAATTCAAACGCAGGGGAGTCATCATCAGTGGGTAACAAGTCATCAATATTGGTTCGCCCGTCGGCGTAGCGGATGAGTTTGGCATCAAGTCCTTGCATAGTGAGTTTGTCGACAACGAGTTGTTTACTTAATAGCGGCCATAATGACAGTGCTAATTGAATATTCTCTAAGTGGATAAATGTCTCGTGCGAGTCATATTCACTTAAAGAGAGCTGACTGATGTTAAGGCCAAATTGAGGATAGACTGTGAGCCTGATGTCCCCATCAAGCCGTAATTCACGCTTCTTTTTATCTTTAATCCATTGTGTAATGAGTGGTTTGTACGCGTTGGGTTCGTATAGCGTAACGACGGCAATAATCAGGCCGGTTAACAATAAGATAGCGATAAAAATAACCAGACTGTATTTAAAGTGCCGGTACATTGGAGAGATGAATCATTTGGGAAATAGTCGTGCGGTTTACCTGTTAAAAATTAACTTCTTTAAACTGAGCATTCTGTGTAAGAACAGACATTTTTGTCAGTTGTGTTAACTCTACTTGTTGCTCTTGTCCATTGTTAATAATCAAGTATTCACGTTTTTCTTTAGAAGTTTTGATATCAACAGCTTTGCCCTCAAGAGTTTGGTTGTCTTTCAACGTCAATTGGACTTGGTAACCATACATACAGGCAATTTCTATAAAATCGTGTAGCTCACAAGATATATTCTCTTGACTCATTCTCATTTTCCTAGCGATTTAATATGATTTCAGCGACAAATTTACTGCCAATATAGGCTAACAACAAAATGATAAACCCGGCTATTGTCCAGCGTATGGCAATGCGTCCGCGCCAGCCATATAGATGTCTGCCAAAAAGTAACGCGGCAAACACACCCCAAGAAATAAAGCCAAATAAGGTTTTGTGTGAAAAGGTGAGCGGTTGGCCAAAGACTTCCTGAGAAAAAATAACGCCGCTAAATAGCGTGAGTGTCAGCAAGATAAAACCCGTCCAAATGATACGGAAAAGTAATTTCTCCATCACTAAGAGCGGCGGTAAATTAGTTAATAGAGGGGATGCTGATGGATGGTGCAGGCGACGTTCAACGGCCATCATTAATAAAGCATGTAATACCGCAATGGTCAAAAAACTATAAGCCATCATAGCAACCATCATGTGTGCTTTAAAAGCAGGGAGGCCCGCATTAACCAATGGATGTATCGAAGGGAAAGCTAGTGGTAGTAATACGCTGACGGCTCCAACGGCAGCGACTGGTGCGAATAAAGTTTGTAAACCTTCTAAACGATAAAACAAGCCTGAAAATGAATAAATAAACGCGGTGAGCCAGACAATGGAGGAAATCGCGCTTCCCACTCCAAAACTTAAGCCGTCCCCTACAAGTATAGATTGATAAAGTGTGATACCGTGTAGCGTTAGGGGCGCGAGCATGACATAACGCTCCCATCCTGGGGCTGCATCACTATTCTTGTTGTTAGCAATTGCAGATCCATTCCATCGAGTTCGCCAGAAATGCCAGCCAATTAGTGTATAGAGCAAAAAGGCGGCGAGATAAGTTAAAATGATGGGCATTGATTATCGATTAAAAAGACAGAAATATCCGTTTAGTCTACATGGCACACTAATAAATTCAAAGTGCTAACCAGGATATTTCATTAATTTTTATTTCTATACCACCATATTTGTGAGGGTTTGAGCATGTTTGACAATCTTACCGGTCGACTTTCCGGTGTCATTAAAACATTACGTGGCGAGGCCAGGTTAACTGAAGATAATATTCAGAAAGCACTGCGTGAAATTCGCATGGCCCTATTGGAAGCGGATGTGGCGCTGCCCGTCATCAAAGATTTTATCGCGCGTGTTAAGGAAAAAGCCGTCGGTCATGAGGTCATGGACAGCCTCACGCCTGGACAAGCGCTAGTTGGCGTTGTAAATAAAGAACTAATTGAGATTATGGGTGGAGAGGCCGCCGAGTTAAATCTCAGTACGGTTCCGCCTGCTGTTATTCTCATGGCAGGTTTGCAAGGCGCTGGTAAAACCACCAGTAGTGGTAAGCTTGCTAAGTGGTTGATGGAGCAAAAAAAGAAAAAAGTACTCCTGGTTTCTTGTGACGTCTATCGGCCTGCCGCGATTCAGCAGCTGGCGTTGCTAGCAGAGCAGATTGGCGCAGATTTCTTTCCAACACAAACCGATCAAAAGCCAGGAGATATCGGTGTGGCGGCTTTGGATTATGCTCGTAGACATCATCATGATGTGTTAATTGTTGATACCGCTGGACGGTTGGGTATTGACGAAGCCATGATGCAAGAAATCAGTGAGCTTGAAACAATTTTGAAGCCGATTGAGACCTTATTCGTGGTCGACGCCATGCAAGGGCAAGATGCGGTTAATACGGCCAAAGCATTTTCTGATGCGTTGCCTTTAACGGGTGTCATCCTTACTAAGCTTGATGGTGATTCGCGTGGTGGTGCGGCATTGTCTGTTCGTCATGTGACAGGTAAGCCCATAAAATTCACCGGTATTGCAGAGAAATTAACTGGATTAGAAGAATTTTACCCTGATCGTATGGCGTCTCGTATTCTTGGCATGGGTGACGTGCTGGGTCTGATTGAAGAAGCGCATCGAAGTGCAGACCAGGATGAAGCCAAGAAACTGATGAAGAAAATGAAATCAGGCAAGGGCTTTGACCTGAATGATTTCAGAATGCAGTTTCAGCAAATGAAAAAAATGGGTGGCATGAGTGCCTTGATGGATAAATTACCTGCCCATTTGAGCCAAGCCGCACAAAATGTTAATGTCGATGAGAAAGTAATTAATCGCACTGAGGCGATCATTAATTCAATGACACCACAAGAACGCACCAAGCCAGATATTCTAAAAGCAACACGCAAGAGACGAATCGCAGCGGGCTCGGGTGTTTCCGTGCAAGAAGTCAATCGCGTGTTATCTCAGTTTGAACAAGCCCGTAAAATGATGAAAATGATGAATAAAGGCGGCATGTCAAAAATGATGCGTGGCCTTAAGGGGATGATGCCTAAGATGCGTTAAAAACAATTAAATCGATAAAATAACCCTCCGGCCAAAAAAAGAAATTAAGAAAGGTTTGATCGTGTGTTGCCCAGTGTTGGGGGCGTCTGATAGCCAAGTTAGATCTGAGCTAGTATGTTAATTGGTTAATACCATGGGATTTTGCCGTACTTTAACTCAGGCTTTTATAAAAGAAAAATACCAGGATGCTTCTGTCTGATAAATAATAAAAATGACGACTTTAAGAATAATTATTTTTATAAAACAGAAGGATAGCAATCGATTTCTTGCGAAAATAGCTATTATCCGACAGGCTCAACTAGTACAATATACAAGATATTTGCAAGATTTTTATCAACTTCTGACACTTCTTAAAAATAGGTGAGATAAAACTAGATGAATGAAAAATTAACCAACAAAACACTTATTAAATATTATATTAATATTTGCAATTACGCGCTGTTCAGACACCGGCATTTACCGCTACTCAATGGGATACTTGCTGGGATTAACCGCATTTATTCGCAAGATACTATTACTTTCATAATGACAGGTGAAGAAAACGAGCAACTCGCATACTTTAGTACACGTTTTGTTGATGGAATGTTCACACCTGTTGTGGAAGGCGAACATTCACCCGATATTAAATTAAAGCTACGTCGAAGCTATCTTGAAGATGTAGTAGAAAATGCAGATGACTATATGGCAAATCCAACCAAACTGGACTGGGATTGGCTCACGGGTGAAGTAAAACCGGAAAAATAGCGATAGCTGTCTCGCGTATTTGGCCCAATGCCCATGAAGCCGTGCAAGTTCATCCATAAATATGCACTAGGACAGCTTATTGCATAGAGCTAATAAAAAACTATATGTCAAGATAATGGAATGTTTTTGGCTTTTTCACTACTTATTTTTGGCAGGTGGATTGTCAGCACACTGTTTTTACATTACGTGGCAGCGGGATGATAAGCTGGAACGCATTATAGGTACACACCATAATAGTAACCGTGGAAGTAAGTCGCCTCCTTCTGTAAGGTTTTCTCATGTATACGACTAGCGGCGGATAAAATCTTTTCCGTAACGAGCAATTTTACTATGTTAAAAAACCACCCCGTAGCAGTACAGGCGTGCTACGGGGAAATAATCCTCACAAATCTCTACCGTACACAACTACTTATTTTCTGTGAGAGGACTAATAAGTTCTGAAAGAAATTCAGAAATCTCGTCAAAATAACCACTTCCATATTTATTTCCTTCAGTCTTTTCTATAACTTTGTCTATTTGTTTATGTAATGTTTCGTAGACTACTTCATTACCATAACCAAGCGCTTCAGCCATTTTTAGCTGAAAGCGTGCATCCTCTAGTAAGAATGTTAATGATGTGTTTTCTTTTTCCGTACGATCCTTTTTCTCTGCTAGAGATTCAGCTAAGTTGAGGTTTTCCTCAGCCCTTATGAAGGGTAATGGAATTATATAATCGGTTACTATTAGAGAATTTAATGCAACATGCAAAGCAGTTTTGGCTTCCTTAGTTTTACCAGCATCTATAAGCGGGACCACATCTTTTATGGCTTCTGGATAAGTCGCTAGCGGAATGCTTACGGCGCTAATAACTACTTCGCTAGCCATACCTTTCAGAGTGCCTCGCGCTTTTTGAATATCATTATCTTCTAGGTAGTCCTCTGCTTGTTTTTTTGCCTGCTCAATACCTTTCAGCGATGCATATAAGTCATGAATAGCAATTTTTGTATCAATGACAGCAAATGCCAAATCTGGGTCTCGTTCAAGGACAATTTCTAATTTGCCTACTGATTTTTCTAGCGCATTTAATGCATCCTGTTTCCTATCATTTTCCAGTGCTGTTAAAGCCTTCTTTGTTTCTTCAATAGCAGCTACCGCTTCTTTAACAATTTTTTCCCGTTTCTGACTAACCTTTTCTTCTACGTTAGCATTTTCATTCGGATCTGACATTGAAGATTCAGTCAAGTTTCTGGATTTTTTTGTGGCCCTATTTTCCTCTGCATATAGCGGTGATGAAAATAGAATAACCAGTAAAATACTTAGGCAAAGCATAGATGTTCTAGTCTTCATAGTATATTCTCCTGTATTTTATTAATAACAACCCACTGTTTCTATAATTAAATAAGGTGGAATACTTAATGGGGTCTGAAACCCAGCGGCACGAACATGCTATACACAGCATTACAGTACCCTACATATGCACGACAAGTTACTCTAAGGAAACACCGCTAGTTTCAGCCCCGGATAAAAAGGCTGTGGTGCACACAGCCTTTTCCATGTTAAGCAGCTTTGATCCTTTTTTCTCCGGGTTTATCTTTGGCCGTATGCTTCAACGCATTATCACTCTGATTAATGGCAATGGTTTTTGGTTTCATTGCCTCAGGTATTTCTCTAGCTAGGCTAATGGTCAACAGGCCGTTTGATAGATCGGCATTGATCACCTCGACATAATCGGCAAGATTAAACCTGCGTTCAAACGTACGATTGGCAATGCCATGATGGAGATACCTATGCTCATCAGCAACGGCTCTTTTACCATGAACAATCAGTACGCCTTTTTCCACATTAATATTGAGTTCGTTTTGAGAAAAACCCGCTACCGCCAAGGTGATTGCATAATGGTTTTCATCAATTATTTCGATATTATAAGGTGGATAACCGGACGCAGCTGTATCTGCCCTTAGTGCGTTATCTAGCAAAGATCCAAAGCGGTCAAAGCCGATACTACTGCGATAAAGAGGGGTTAAATCAATTGAGTTCATAATATATCCTCCGTTAGAAGCAAAAATAAAATAAAGTCAAAATCGATGGTATTCCATGTTGGACATACCGCCGACAACAATGATCTAAGGTCGCCTAATAGATTTTCAAGCGTATTTAATAAAATTTTTTGAACTTGGGTCGTAATAGAATTTATGAATAAACTTCGTCAAGGAAATGACACACTACGACACCTTATAGCGCTCATTTATCCAGTTGAGGTTCAGATAACACCAAAGCTTACGGCAGCAAGGTCAATCTATTGATGATGAGACGTTGTCTCACATCGCATGGTTGCTGTTTAAGCCTGTTGCACCCAACGGCACCTATTTCATCGATGATGATTCATTGTAAGACTAACGAGCTACTAATAGAGTTTTACGACAAAGTCCCCTGATAATTAGTTCGTCAGTTTCCCTTGGTAATGACACTAGTGATGTTAATCATAAAAAAAGGCTACTTAGCCTTACAGCCAAGAAGCCTTTTTTATTCAACAATTAGTGCATTTTAATTAAATTCAAATGTCCATTCTTGCGTCCAATCATCGCTTTCATCTTTGAATGCGCCGACATAATCAACCACATCAAAGAAAGGATCGTTAACCACTGTGCCACCAAGTGTTAGTGGCGAACCTGAGGCAGGTAGGAAGCCATTTAAGAGCGGGCTTTCTTCACTGTTTCCAGCTTGTGAAAGGAACCAATCAGCGGTGGTAAATGTTGCTCCTTCTCCATCCGCAAAGTTAGTGTTGCAATCAACAAAAGAATGTTGAATGGTTAAATCGCCGCTTAGGTTGCCCGGAGCGCCCGCATTGACAAATGTCGGTGCGCCATCAATCATTAAGCAGGTTGGGAAACCAGTGAAAACTGAATTCCAGATATTTGCACCGGTCCCTCTGCGCAGCAATGCACCTTGTGTGCTAACGGGTGCGCCCATGAGTGTCATGTTAGATAAAACAGGGTTAGAACGAGGGAGTAAATCACCG
>JAJFJH010000332.1 GCA_021774155.1 Nitrosomonas sp. | reverse complement strand
TGATGTCACGACAATAATTCTTGCCAATTTGAGCCTCCTTAGCTTAATTAAGTATTACGCAATATCTTTAATAATTAAAGCGCGATCCTGCAAGTAAATCTGAACTGGTTTTTTACGGACATTGTCATTTAAATCTTCGCTAGTTTTATAATCGCCCGCTATTGAAATAAGCTCAGCTTGTAAATCTGAGCAAAAAATACGTGAATTCTTGTTCCCTTGCACACCAGCCAAAGCCCTACCTCTCAGTGTATTGTAAACATGTATGTTCCCTTCTGCCATAATTTCAGCGCCGGCGCTAACCTGTGACATGACAATTAGATCACCCACCGCGTAAATACGCTGACCAGAACGGATAGGATGACTAATTAATGTCGTTGGTATCGCTGTTGGCTTAAGAACAGGCTTATCTACGAAAGCATCGGTTTTAAGTGGCGACTCAGGTTCTGGTTCTGTGATAGCGGCAACTGGCTCTTGCTCTTGCTCTTGCTCTTGCTCTTGCTCTTGCTCTTGCTCTTCGACTAGTTCACTGCTGCTTTCGTTACTACGAATCGTGTCAACTGGTATGAATAACTCTTGTGCTTGGTTATTCTGTTGTTCATTACCGCCACGTATTCCGATGGGAAACAAGCCAATTTTACGCAAAAGCTCTACGAGAACCGTCACATCAAATTCATTATTTTCTTTATTTAATCCTTGAACATCAAAAATTAGTGGTGAGTTTTTAAAGAAATCAGGAGCCTGATTTATTTTCTCATAAAGTGATTGCTCAATAAGATGTAAGTCGTGACTGTATAAAATCAATACAGGTACAAAAAAGGTGCTACTCTTAAATTCAAGTACCGGCGGTGTATAAAGCTTTCTTTGAGGATCAATCGACATTCATTAAATCCGCTTGATTACATTAAAATAAATCTTGGGTTAGGTACTAAACATCCACTTGAGGCTGTTATCCCTCATTATACCCATCAATTGCTTATAATAGTAATTTTGACTTGAAATCTAGCAGGATTGAATGATAATCCCGCCATATTCTAGAGATAACATTACAATACGGTGCCGTACTATACTGAAAACTGTCGACTAAATACCTAGGAGTCTGTCGGACTTAAGTGATCGTGACGAGCAAAATGGGTAAGCGAGGACAAATTATCCGGATTTTGAGACGCATAGTCATTCTATGCAACGAGAAATCGGGGCAATATGAACCGCTTATCCCAGTTGCGCAGTAGATCAATCTTAAGTCCGACAGACTCCTAGGTAGATTCCTTTCGCACGACCATTAACTAAGCTACTCATGCGCACATTCCGCTTTTTTATTACCATTTGTTTGCTAGTCATTGTGGTAACACCCGCCGCCATTTTGATACTTGCTATCGAGAATGAGCCCCGTATTGTTCGCCAAGTATCATTAAGTCCAGAATATATTGCACGTGCCAAACAAATTATTGATACGTATCGTGCTCAATCAAACCCAGAAATAGCGACTATCAATATACTCTCAAAGGATATTGACATAGCCGCAAATTACCTAGCTGATCGCTTTGGTCAAGGAAGTGCCAAAGTATCAATGACCGACGGTAGCGCGCTGGTTGCTTTGAGCATTCCATTGCCAAAGCAATTTATCCATGGTTACTTAAATTTACAAGTAACGTTCGCACAGACAACTTGGCTTCCATACCCGCAGTCGGTTCAAATAGGAAATTTATCACTGCCAAATTTTGTTACTAACCTATTGATATCTCTCTTTGTTGACTGGTTACAAAGCAACCCTGAATTCAGTGCAGGTGTCGCAACTATTAAACAAATTAAGATTTATCATCATGAAGTCAATGTAACCTACCATTGGAACCCTGTTTTTTCGCAGAAAAAAAACGGTATTCCAATTCTTGGAAAAGAAACACGAGAACGTTTATTTCGCATTAATTCTTTACTCGTTAATAAAAGTGAGACAAATAGCATTAACGTTGCATCGCTTTCAGAAATTCTTCAGCCATTAATACATCATGCTGCGACACAATCAATTAACGGTGATGCAATAGCAGAAAACCGCGCCGCTATCTTAGTGACAACATTTCATGTACTGGGATTTCCACTCAAGTTATTGGTTCCAGAAGCAGCTAACTGGCCAACACCTACTCGGCAGATTATTACACTTGATGGGCGTGATGACTTTGCCAAACATTTTATGGTTTCAGCGGCAATAACTGCTTACGCCGATACCAAATTATCTGATGCAATTGGTTTATACAAAGAAATTGAAGACTTGCGTGGCGAAAGTGGCTTTTCTTTTAATGACATTGCCGCCAATCGTGCAGGCACACAATTTGGAAAAAAAGCCGTTGCCAATCAAGCATCCGCACGGCAACTTCAACAATTAATTGTAGCCGATCTAAAGGATACTGATTTGATGCCGCCCTGGCTTGACCTCCCCGAACATATGACGAAATCTGAATTTCAACGACGTTTTGGTGACATTAATGAGCCTATTTATCAACAAATGGCGGCAGAAATAGAAAATCGTGTCTCAGCACTACGCATACTACGCTCAGACTAAGATATTAACGCATTAACCGCTCTATTGTTTCTAGTAAAACCTCATTATCAGGATAATCCTTTAACGCAGACTGCCATATTCTTTTTGCGTCGTTCTCTGCACCTTGAACCCAGAGCACTTCTCCTAGGTGAGCCGCAATTTCAGGATCAGGACGCGC
>JAJFJH010000331.1 GCA_021774155.1 Nitrosomonas sp. | reverse complement strand
GCAGCACCTAAATCAGTGGTAGCATCCAAACTTGATAAGTTGAAGTTCCATTACTTCTCTCTTGGGCTTTTATATCTTCCCCAGAACACTTCCGGCAACACGCATACTAGCAGCGTACCAATTAATAGAAAGAGCCCTAATTCGTTAAATGATAAGATTTGTATCCATTGCATCCCAGTGGCTAACGCCAAAACAGCAGAAAGCAAAAAATAGGGACCACTGAAGAAACAGTGCATTCGGCCACACTGACGGGCATTTCTTAAACAGGCAACCCCCATCCAACTCAAAGCACCCATCCAGAGAATACCAGTGAGCAGTGGCGTTAGTTGCATCAACCAGGTAATCAGCATAATAACAGTGGGCAATCCCCAGGCAGCAAAAAATCGGGATTTATTAGCCACCCAGTCGTGTGTGCTGGGTTCATATTTCTCTAACATCGTGTATTCCGTTATTCGGGTTATCAGGTCAATTGGTGTAGTTGTGAATTTAATGAATGCAAGTAGGTCAGCCGCGCATCAATTTTTGTTCGCAATAACCCATAGCCAATCGGTAGCCTGTAGCACACTACAATCAAGCTGCTTTACCCGGCACAACAAGACAGCTCTTTAACATCCTTATTGAAGGTTTGTGCGCAGAGTTTTAAGCCTTCCACCATGGTTAGATAAGGGAATAGTTGATCTGCCAGATCCGTCACGGTCATGCGATTATGAATGGCCAATGCCGCGCTTTGAATGATTTCACCACCTTCATGAGCCAAAATCTGCGCGCCTATGATCCTACCTGTATTCGCCTCAGCCACAAGTTTGATAAAGCCATCGGTTTCGAAATTGGCCAGTGCTCTGGGCACATTTTCCATATCCAAAATACGGCTATCGGTATTAATACTTTGTGCCTTAGCTTGTTCTTCTGTTAATCCAACCGTAGCGACTTGAGGATCGGTAAAGATCACAGTAGGCATAGTGGAGAGATCGAGCTTGGCGTCACCACCTGTCATATTTACACCCGCTCGACTACCCGCCGCAGCTGCCACATAAACAAATTGTGGCATGTCACTGCAATCACCCGCCGCATAGATGTTCGGCACTGTGGTTTCCAT
The DNA here is from genome assembly GCA_021774155.1 of Nitrosomonas sp. Classification (GTDB taxonomy): domain Bacteria; phylum Pseudomonadota; class Gammaproteobacteria; order Burkholderiales; family Nitrosomonadaceae; genus Nitrosomonas. The sequence goes on along the minus strand of JAJFJH010000331.1, from coordinate 2,091 downwards.
ACGGTCGTTAACTGTAATGGCGCCATTGCGTTCGGTTTTAATGCCGACAGCTTCCAGATTGAGTTGGCTTGTATTAGCATGACGACCAGTACTGATCAGTAGGCGATCACTCTGGAATGATCCTGCATTCGTTTCCAAGGTAAAACGTTTTCCATCATAGTCGACACTGCTCGCCTGGGTATGGTTGAGTATACGAATATCTTCTTTTTCAAAGAATGTTGTGAGCTTTTCACCTAAGAGTGGGTCTTCAGCATATAACAAAGTATGTCGCGCTAATACAGTAACTTGGGAACCTAGGCGGCGATAGGCTTGTGCGATTTCCAGCGACACCACGGAGGAGCCGATGACAATCAAGTGTTCTGGTGTTTCCTCGGCAAACAAGGCTTCCGTGGATGTCCAATAGGGAGTGCTGGCCAGACCATCAATAAGTGGGATCGATGGAGTTGAACCGGTTGCGATGAGAATACGGTCGGCTATAATTTCTTGCTCATTACCATCGGGTTTGCTCACAATTAAGGTGCTAGTATTTTTAAACCGAGCATGACCTTTTACAAGACTCAATGCCGGGTTTGATTCGAGAATATTCTGATATTTAGCTGCTCGCAGTTCTTCAATGCGCGCGGTTTGTTGCTGTGTCAGTAATGCACGGCTTAACTGTGGGGCGTGATTTTCCAGACCTTTAAATGGATTATTGCGCTGTTGTTCGGCCAATTGTGCTGCCCGAATCAAAATCTTGGAAGGGACACATCCCACATTGACACAGCAACCGCCTATAACTTCCGCACCTTCAATGATAGTGACGTGCGCTCCGCCTTCAGCCGCTTTGATTGCACACGCAAATGCCCCGGAACCACTGCCAATAATTGCCACATGCAGAGACGCAACGCTTTCCTGAGTGGCTACTTTATCAGATACACAGCCGGCCTTTTGTGAATGCCGTTCCTGTACCGTATAGCCTAATGCTTCGATAGCACCAATGAGATCATCGGCATTCACGCTAGAACTTGTGTCTACAACGGTACTGGCGTTAGCATAAGAAACATCTGCGCGATTGATCCCTTCAATGGCTTCTAGTGTTTCCTTGATATGGGTTACACAACTAGTGCAGGTCATACCTTCTATCTGAAAATAAAATTTACTCATTGGTTTCTCCGCCATGACGATCGGTATTGCAACATACGGGATTACGTTGGGACTTTTTTCTGTAAAAGGCATATCACGTGAGGCCGATGAAAAATGCCAGGGCGGGGAAAAGGACAACATCCAGATGGCCTGTAAAGGCTGACATGCCAACCGCAGCAAGTAGAATAACCAATAGGGGCGTGAAGCAGCAAAGGGCTACAATCAGAGTGCCATTCACGCCAGTACGCAGCAAGCGTTTGTTCTTATCCATGAACACTACTCCTTAATCGTGGATGGGTATCCGGCATTGGTTGTGGCCTGGACGAGCGCTTCAACGTTCGTGGCGTCGTCGTCGAAGGTCACCACGGCTTGCATCTTTTTATAACTGACATCTGCGTTGGTTACGTCATCTACCTTCTTTAAGGCTTTTTTCACTGTAATTGGGCACATAGCACAGTTCATGGTAGGCAAATCTAGAGTAACAGTTTGCGGACTAGCCCAAGCGGTAAAGCTAACAATGGTGAGGACGAAAGTAATAATAATTTTATTCATGCTTAGTTCTCCAATAGTTAGACAAGCTATATTTTTCACATAAATACTGGAATCCAGTAAACACTGGTCACTAAAGCGAGCGCGATCAAAGCGGTTACCAAAAAAATGATCTGACGTTGTTTACGCACCTGCGGCACTGCACATGCTGATCCTGGTTCACAATCTTCAATGGGGCGATAAACGTTCCAGCCAGCCCAACCGAACAAGACAATGACAGCGAGAATGAATAACGGACGGTACGGTTCTAATAGCGTTAAGTTGCTAATCCATGACCCGCTTACTCCTAACATCAGTAGCACTAAAGGCCCTGCACAACATATTCCTGCACCAACTGCGGCAATGGTTCCACCAATAATTGGAAGGTTAGATTCTTTTTTGGACACAACTTACTCCTCTTAACCAAGTTATAGAGTAAGT
>JAJFJH010000034.1 GCA_021774155.1 Nitrosomonas sp. | reverse complement strand
AAATTAAGTGCTCGGTACAAACCGTATTTTTAAACAATCTTCCAAAGATCAGTAAACATAAGGGTTACAGGCCGAAATTGAATGTACTGGTGCAATATTGGGGTTAGCTTACCAGCTCAATTTCTGAAATCATTGTTTTTTCGATTAAATACTTTAAAAACAATTGTTTGTGACGAAAAATATTGTAAACTGACTTACGCACAAATAAAGTGATTCACTAGGATGAGAAAATGTCTGAGCTATGGGGTGATAATTCTGATTTACCCATATCATAGATGATTTCATGGCTGCAATGCATCCTAATGACCGTGCTGGAAGACAAGCATCTTACAATCACGTAATCAACTCCACCAATCATGGCGAATCCAATACAGAATTTCGTATCATTCACCTCACTAGTGGCGTTGAACATTGGATTGATGTATGCTTATTTTCATAAAGCGGAGGATAGAAATGGAGACGTTATCTAATGCTAATACGCTACGCAGTATAGCTCGGAATCCCGTCAGCAATCGGTGCATTTTTTCAAAGAAAGTGGACTGACACTTGTAGAAGCAGCAAAGCGGTTGTCTTTACCCAAGGCCAAGGAAACATTAAAGAATTGAAGAATTGGATTTATGCTGGCAAGTGAAGAGATCCTAACATAGTTGAAAAGCATCAAAAAGTACTAATTGACATTGAACTTGAGCTAACCAGAGTAAGACGCGAGTAAACATACCCTACGTTGCAAACAAAAACGACAATTCAAAGTTACGGCGGACCCTAAACATCAATTGCCAATCGCACCTAAATTTTTGAAACGAGAGTTTACTGTTGTCGTTGGCGCACCAGACCAAGCATGGGCAAGGTGACACACTTATATACCTACTGATGAAGGCTGGTTGTATTTGGTTAGAATAAAAGGCTTGTTTAATGGAAAGCTGGTTGGCTAAGCCACGAATGAAAGAGTGACAAAGGGTTTGGTGATACAGGCACTGTTTGCACAACTGCTAAAAAACGTCCGCCAATAGGACTAATACTTCGTTCGGGTCGTGGCAGTCAGTATTGTGCGCATAATTACCAGAGTCTACTAAAGCAATTTGGTATGATGGTCTCCATGAATCGCAAGAGTGATTGTTGGGACAATGCTTCGATGGAAAGATTTTGGGAAATACTCAAGAACGAATTGGTGCGTCACCGGAAATTTAGGACACGACAACATGTCATTCAGGAGACTACCGAATATGTCGAGATCTTCTATAACCGACAGCGTAAGCAAGAAAGACTAGGCTATCTATCACCAGCAGCATTTACGCAACAATATTATGAAAACCTAATCGCGGCTTAACACAGTAGACTTCATAATTGGCGGCACATACTATTCCCGGTAGAGATTGAAGGCACAAGGGCTAAAATACCAGCGTTTCCTTGAACATTCTTTGCTTGGATAGACTACTCTTAAACTCTGATCCCGCCATACATAGTTTATGACAACACGACAAGTATAAAATAGAGCAAGCGCACTTGATTAGCATGACGAAAAGGGCTGTGAACATGACAAAACCAGGCATTCCACCCAAACAGGGCCTCTATGACCCCGCCTACGAACACGATGCGTGCGGTATAGGTTTTGTTGTCAACATTAAAGGTAAAGCTTCTCATCAGATCGTAGAGCAGGCGCTCACAGTTTTGCATAATCTGGACCATCGTGGTGCTTGCGGCTATGAGAAGAACACTGGTGATGGGGCCGGTATTATGCTGCAAATTCCACATACTTTCCTCAGTGACGCCTGTGATGGCCTTGGTTTTCAGCTACCAAAGCCGGGGCAGTATGGCGTGGGCATGGTTTTTTTGCCGCCCGACAACGATCAGCGCCACCACTGTGAAAAACATTTGGAAGAGATCGTGCGTGGTGAAGGTCAGCGCGTTCTCGGATGGCGCAGCGTTCCCACCGATAACCTATACCTTGGCGATACGGCGAAGTCATGCGAGCCTTTCATCCGTCAGATTTTTATTGAGAGACAAGCAGAAACCAAGGACGATATGGCTTTCGAGTGCAAGCTTTATGCTATTCGTCGGCAAGCCGAAAATATCATTCGATACGGAAAACTTCCCGGTGGTGACTATTTCTATCTCCCCAGCCTCTCCAGCAAGACACTTATATATAAAGGCATGCTAACATCACGCCAAGTTGCTACATTTTATCCTGATCTTTCCGATCCTTTGCTTGACACAGCGTTGGCATTGGTACACTCTCGCTTCAGCACGAACACCTTTCCCAGTTGGGAACGCTCTCATCCCTACCGCCACTCGATTCATAATGGAGAAATCAATACCCTACGGGGTAATGAGAATTGGATGCGTGCACGCCAGGCGATGTTAGCCTCTGATTTATTCGGTCCTGATATATCCAAAGTATTGCCACTTATTCAACAAGATGGTAGCGATTCTGCCAAGCTGGATAATTGTCTCGAGTTTTTATGGTTAAGTGGCCGTTCTTTACCGCATGCAATGATGATGATGATCCCAGAGCCGTGGGAAAACCATCAAAGCATGAGCGATGAGAAACGCGCGTTCTACGAATACCACAGTTGCCTCATGGAGCCATGGGATGGCCCAGCGTCAATTGCTTTTACAGATGGTGTTAGCGTGGGGGCGGTGCTTGATCGCAATGGCTTACGTCCTTCTCGTTATTACGTCACCAAGGATGATCTGGTGATTCTGGCCTCAGAAGTAGGGGTCCTCGATATACCGCCGGAACGCATATTGGAAAAACGTCGGCTGCAACCGGGCCGTATGTTTCTGGTCGATACCAAAGAACAGCGCATTATTAGCGACGAAGAGATCAAGCAACAGGTGGCCGCACAACATCCTTATCAACAGTGGCTGGATGAAAATTTATTGCACCTCGATGACTTACCCAATATCGCTGACGAGCCGCCATTGCATGATCACAACACGATGTTGCAGCGTCAACAGGTTTTCGGATATAACTTTGAAGACTTGCGCATCAATCTTGCCCCTATGGCAATGAACGGAATTCAGCCCATTGGCTCCATGGGTACGGACACACCGTTAGCCGTGCTATCAGACATGCCCCAGCTGTTGTATAACTATTTTAAACAGCTTTTTGCACAAGTGACCAACCCACCGATTGACCCCATACGTGAGGAATTGATCACTGCCACAATGTTGACCCTGGGTGCCGAAGATAATCTTTTGCAAGCAGGGCCGGACAACTGCCGTCAGCTCAAACTCCCGGTTCCCATTCTAAAAAACACAGAACTTGAAAAACTGCGTCGGCTCGACCAACCCGGATTCTTATCGGTAACACTGCCGATTTTATTCAAGGTAGCTGATGGCAAGGATGGTCTGGAACAGGCATTAAACGATTTATTCAAAGCGGCAGACCAGGCCATTGCGGCAGGTACCACGATTTTGATTCTTTCGGACAAAGGATTCGATCGCGATCACGCCCCCATCTCGGCTTTATTGGCATCTGCTGGTCTGCACCATCATCTCATCCGCGCAGGGTCTCGCACCCGCGTAGGGTTGGTGCTTGAATCCGGTGAACCGCGTGAAGTACACCACTTCAGTCTGCTACTTGGTTATGGCGTGCAAGCAATCAATCCGTATATTGCGTTCGAATGTCTGCACGACATGATCGACGAAGGAATGTTGCCGGATATCACTTATCAGACAGCAGTAGACGGATACATCAAGGCGGCAGTCAAAGGCATCGTGAAAGTGATGTCGAAAATGGGCATCTCCACCATCAAGTCCTATTGTGGCGCGCAAATCTTTGAAGCCGTAGGTCTTAATCATACTTTTATCGAAAAATATTTTACCTGGACAGCCTCGCGCATCGGCGGCATCGGCCTGGAAGAAATTGCCCTGCAAGCAACACAACAACATGCACGCGCCTTTTCAGCAAACTCAGCCAATGAGCACACGCTTGATGTGCAGGGCCAGTATCAATATCGCAAAGATGGAGAAACCCACCTTTTTAACCCCAAAACAATTCATCTGTTGCAAAAAGCCTGTCGCAACAAGGACTACACAATATTCAAAGCCTATAGCGCGCTCATCAATGACCAATCAGAACAACCGGTGACCTTGCGTAGCTTGTTGGCGCTAAATTACACAGATAGTCCCATTGCGCTGGAAGAAGTGGAACCGGTTGAAACCATCGTCAAGCGCTTTAAGACCGGGGCCATGTCTTATGGTTCGATTAGTCAGGAGGCCCATGAAGCGGTTGCGATTGCCATGAACCGAATTGGCGGGAAAAGCAATACCGGAGAAGGTGGAGAAGATCCGGCACGCTATACGACAGATAGCAACGGAGATTCAAGTAATAGCGCGATTAAACAGGTTGCCTCAGGGCGTTTTGGCGTGACCAGCTATTATCTGACCCAGGCGAAAGAAATACAGATCAAGATGGCCCAGGGTGCCAAGCCCGGAGAAGGTGGTGAATTACCCGGTCGCAAGGCCTATCCCTGGATTGCTAAAGTACGTTTATCAACACCCGGAGTTGGTCTGATCTCACCACCGCCGCATCATGATATTTATTCGATTGAAGATTTGGCACAATTAATCCACGACCTGAAAAATGCGAATCACCATGCACGTATCAGTGTCAAGCTGGTTTCCGAAGTGGGCGTGGGAACCATTGCTGCCGGTGTGGCTAAGGGACATGCTGATGTTATTTTAATCAGCGGTCATGATGGCGGCACCGGGGCAGCGCCGCAAACCAGTATCAAGCATGCGGGTTTGCCGTGGGAGCTTGGTCTGGCGGAAACGCACCAAACGCTGTTACTGAATAATTTGCGCAGCCGCGTTGTGGTTGAGACAGACGGGCAGTTAAAAACGGGTCGCGATGTCGTGATTGCAGCGCTTTTGGGCGCTGAAGAGTTTGGTTTTGCGACCACCGCTCTGGTCACGCTCGGTTGCCTGATGATGCGTGTTTGTCATCTCGACACCTGTCCTGTCGGTGTGGCCACACAAAACCCTGAATTACGTAAAAAGTTTATGGGTGACCCATCTCATGTGGTCAACTTTATGCATTTCATTGCACAGGAAATGCGGGAAATCATGGCGCAAATGGGTTTCCGAACTGTTAATGAGATGGTTGGCCGAACCGACAGATTGGATGTCAAACAAGCGATCAAGCACTGCAAGACCAAAGGACTGGACTTCTCGCCTATCCTCTACCAACCACAGGTCGGGCCTGACATTGGACGTTATTGCCAGTTCCCACAGGATCATGGGCTTGAGAATGCACTTGATAACCAGGTGCTCCTTGATTTAGCCGAACCGGCACTAGCGCGCCGTGAAAAAGTAAAATCGACCTTGCACATCCACAATACAAATCGTGTGGTGGGTACCATCCTGGGTAGTGAAATCACCCGGCGTTTTGGTCCGCAAGGGTTGCAGGAAGATACCATTCACTTCCATCTGCTAGGTTCAGCCGGGCAAAGTTTCGGTGCTTTTATTCCGCCTGGTTTGACGCTCGAGTTGGAAGGCGATGC
>JAJFJH010000330.1 GCA_021774155.1 Nitrosomonas sp. | reverse complement strand
GGATTACAAGGCTGCCGTCAACTTCGAGATACGGTTGGGGTTCGGGCGATACGTTTTCAGAAAAATGCCTATCTTCGGTACTGTCAAAACTGTCATAAGGGGCTTTTGGCAGTTTTGGCAGTACGTCATGTGACTGTTTTTCACCTTTTGGCAGTTTTGACAGTTCGTTAGGTAGCCGTATTTCTGATTTTAGTCTGCTTAGATACTTCATTCCATTACCCCCTCATTAACGTGGTAGACGGTCTTGGGTCGCCCACTCGTCTCCAGATACTCCACAGTCAACCAATCATAATCAACTAGTAACTGTAGGGCTCTGGCCACGTGCTTACTATCAGAAAGCTTAGACCAACCGTGCCGCCATACATCTCTGCTTGAAAATGCGGTGGTAAGGTCTCCTTTACGGATTCGAGAAATGATTGCCTTGGCCGTAGTCACTTCCGGCTGAGATATAGCGCCATAAGCCCGCTGAGCATGGGTCTCCAGGTACTCTCCCCATGCCAGAGCTTTAAGCATCGCGTTCTCTGTAACAGGGCCTTTTCCGTAGTCTGCAAGGTGGATTATCAGGGCAAGAGCCGGGACAAGCTTTCGGTACTTGGCAAAATGACTTTCAAGGGCTGGATGTAGATCTCCACTCCTGAGACGAGTCTCAAGGTCAGTGCGCCATTCCTGAAACAATTCCAGCGCACTAGGGGAGAGACGAAGGTACGGAGGGCCGTCGGGGTTTCCATTAATGTCGGTATCCTGCCTGGCACCGGTTGAGATCGGATCAATACTATTCAGATGTTCGAAAACCTTGTAGGCTCGGATCTTCGCATCATTATCCGGCCAGCGGTCAACATCCTTCCATTTCCCCCCGGTATCCGGCCATACGAGAAGCCCAAAACGCTGGATAAGGCCATCATCACCTGTGCCTCCTCTTACTGCATGGCCGATATATTCCGCAAGCCTACCCGGCTGCGTTCCACCAAGAAGCGATAGGCAGACTGCATCAATATGCAAATTAAGTCCACGCCCTATTCTATCGAATGTAAAGGAAGAATCCCCGTTCCAAGCGGTCAGGTAAAAGCCCCTCCCTTCAGCGCGGTCCTCCCGATCGAGGCCCTTCAGGAGACTTACAATCTCATCACGGTAGACAAGGAGGCCATTCGGGTTCTGCCTAAGTAATTCGCCCAGGGCTTCCGGGGTGCTGTCATTTGCCATATACCGTTTTTGTACAGGAACGGCTACCTCGTCTACTGCCAAAACTGTCAAAAGGTCCGCGTCAGGGTCTTCCAGAAGCATTTTGCGTGCTTTCTTCTCCGCATTTTCACGGCGAAGCTTCGCCGCAACCTGGGTAGTGTTAAACTCCTCTATTGCCGTCGCATAAGATTCAGTCGCATCGGCTGCGAGTCTCTTCAGTGGGGCAAGAACCGCCTCAAGGGCCGGGCTTTTCATTACGCCGGGCCTGCCGACTACGATTGCCCATATATTGGGGATAACAGTCCAGTCAGTATGCTCTTGTGGTCGGATCGCTACTTTCCTGCCAAGTACAGCCGCAAGGCTAGTCATAATACCAGCGGCAACAAAATCGGGTGGACACTGGATGCGCTCGCTAATATCCTTTGCCCACGGTCGAAGTGTTTCAGGCAGGAGGGCAAAATCGAACGGCTCAACTGGAGAGAGTTCGTCTGGTAGCGGTATCGGATGGAGTTCATCCGTAGCTGTCGTGCTGTCGATAGTGTTAATAGCTTCCCACTCAGGGGCTGTTTTGACAAGATTGGTTAGCTCGTCCTTAATCGCTACGTCTGTTTTGCCATCCTTACTGCGGAGTTCTATCCAGTTCGAAACATCAAGCCCATGCTTTTCCTTAATATCGCCCAAGTAGGGGAGCTCCACAATCTTAACTATGCTTGCCGTACCGTGTAGGTTCCTTGCTATTATCTCGGCATACTTAACCCCTGGCCTGTCATGGTCAGGAATTATGGCAACTCTCTTATCCTTGAAAAAGTCTGCATATTCTTTTTTCCATGCCTTTGCACCTCCGTGGGTAGTGGTTACTGCAACATTGCCCATATAACCTAGCGCCTTGAGTTTATCTGCGTCTTTCTCTCCCTCTACGATAATGACGCTCTGAGCATTCAAAAGCTCTGGTAGATTGTACGGCACGCGCCTTACGCCATTTAGGTTGTAAATCCACTTCCCTTCCGAACCTCGTCTTCTTGGCCTGAAGTCTTTGGGCTCATACCGGCAGACCTGATAAATAAGATCACTTTTCTCATCGCAGTAGTCATAGGTCTCCGTGATCCGTTTATTTTGACCTTGGGGCTCGCTTATACCTGCTGTCTCTGAAAGCTCCTTCAAGGCCGTCTTGAAGTCCACCCCCTTGAGTTCCTGATAGAAGGTAAATACGTCCCCCTTCCTGCCGCACCCGTGGCAGTTATATAGCCCTGTGTCGAGATTTACAGAGAAAGAGGCTCTCCTGTCCTCATGTTCCGGGAAGGGACAGTGAGCAGCGGCCTGTGGGCCTCCAGAGAGGGATGGAATAAGGTCCGCATAGAAGGTTCTGAAGTCAAGGCGACGAAGGAGAGTTTCCTTGTCCATCAGTCGTCTCCTCTGGTTTGAGAGAAGATATCTTCTACGCTACACCCAAGGGCCTTGGCAAACCTTTCCATCTCTTCTTCTCTGGGTACTTTGTACCCCCTTTCAATCAATGATATACGCGCGGTATCAATGCCGGTCCTCTGGCCTATGTCATAGATTGAAAGCTGTGCAAAAAATCTCTTCTCTCTTAACGGTGAAATCATGATATGTACCTCCATCAATAGTATTGTTGTTGCTCATGTTTACAACATACCAAAGGACGGAGTGTAGTAACTGGGGTCGTAAGTGCGTATTTCGTGGGAGATGGGTCGTAAGTGATGTAGTAAGTGTGTATTTCGTGAAAATCAGATATTCAGGCGGAAGGTTCCTCTTTTAGCACCCTGAGCAATCAGAGTTTTCCATATTTTTTGATCAGACCTGAAGGTATCACTGAGTCGTGTGGAGGTCGTTCCTATTCTATCAAGAATGGATTCCTGGCTCAGGTCCGGAGTATCATTTAAATATGCCTGGTGGAGGATTTCAACGGCCTGTGCCTGTTGTGGGGTAAGGGTAAATTGCTCTCCTCGAAGGTTTACAGAACGGAAATCATCGGAATGTTTGAAGACTTGCTCGTTTTTGGAAGAAGGGTCTTTTCCTTCAAGGCTTGGTCCGCTTGTTTCTGCCCCAATCTTTTCTCTCTCTTCGGGAAAGAGGAATAAAGGAGTTAAGCCTTTGTCACCTGCATAATTCTTTAAACCTTGTCTGCTGAGTTTGGGAGTAAATGGCATGGCCATCCATGCATTAGGACCTGTAGGAGTGGTCTGCTCTATCTTGCCACCCCTCCTGGCCTCTTCTAGAACATTGTAAATCGTTTTTACTTTAGACTGGATATCGCATGGCGCACCTCTTCGGTTGTACGGATCAACCTCGAACCACAAGCAGGCTGCTTCGTCTACCGTAAACTCTTCTTTTAAGTCCCAAAGTGTGAAATCCATTATGCCTTATACCTCGTTTATAAGTACTGTAGTCATTACTTAAAGAATTCCTTTACCTGCTCCGGCGTTACTCCAATTCCTCGATATAGACTATCAAATTTATGGCTATCTTGTGAGCTTTGGTAGGTGAGGTCGTAGCAATGCCTGCAACCGAAATATTTACCGCCTCCCAAGTATAAAACCCCAACCCTGCGATTGCAGGCATGACCGCTTACGATCAGCGGACATATAAACCACCATCTGCGGCCTCCAAAATTACATGGAGTCGATTCAAGTCTAGCTGTATAATCCAGATGGCTCTCTTCTGTTGTGAATCTGTCTGTCTGGGTGTAGCTGAGGCGAATATATTCATCCCCCTCAACAGTCGAGATAATAAAGCCTATGCTTCCGGTCTTTTTACCGATACAGCTCCAACTCATCCGGCCACTTACTACACCGCCGTCAAAATAATTGTGTTGCTTCAAGAATGTAGTCGAAATGCGGTGACAATCCTCGACCGTTAGCCTGTTTGAGTACGACCATCTTCCCATCTTAAAAACCTCACTTTACTTAATGATTTAGGAAAAAATTTTAAGGAGAAAGCCCCTATGGATAATAGCTCTTATTTAGCTACTTGACTGATATACTTATATTTTTATCATATCTTTAGCTGTTGGGAAAGGACAACAGTAAGGCTTATTGAAGTATTGCAAGGTTTCGAGGCGTTAAGGAGTTTTTGGTTGATGACTATACCCCCCACCAAAAAATCTGTACAGTTAAATATGGTGTACAGGTGAAGCCGCACGCAGAGTATCCGATCAAACCAGAAATGTTCAGTCGGATATACCATGGCATGAAATGATAAGCATGAGAAACATAATGATTGGACTTCCCCCGCTTTAGTAGACACATTTAATGGTAGAATTTGAAGCAAGAAGGAGGTGTATCTATGTCTTACCAGAGGTATTCAGAAGAGTTTAGGAGCGAGGCTATTAAGCAGGTTACCGAGCGCGGTCATTCGGTGAGTGACGTCTCAAAACGTCTTGGTATATCAGGCAAGAGCCTTTATGCCTGGGTGAGTGCGTAGTTGGTTTAACTCCGAGGTGATAGAGTTTTGCTGACTGCGCCGAGAGGCTTGAGACGAGGCCTCTTAGGCTCACACGCGCTGAAAGTTGAGCTGGAGTCATAGCCACGAACTGGCTCCATCGGTCAAAGGTTCTGAATTTTCGCCCTGCGTGATGCTCCTTGGCAAGGGCCTCGAATTCATGTCTAGGGAAAAGTTTGAGCAATTAATGCATAACTGTGCTATAGTAAATTATAATTTAATTATTCATTGTTTTCAATGGTTTATGGTAAACTCATTGTATCACAAAGTGCAGTTTCAGGCTGTTTTTATATCAATTTAACGGCACAGCAGTGCTCCAGACTGTCCATTCTTGCAAATAGGTTTAAGTATTCTCAGTTGATGAGTTACGAATTATTCTGACCATTATCAGTGAGGCGGATATGCCTATAGAGCTTCTTCTATCCAGGTTCACCTTCTCCCTTACGGCAAGAGACCCTATACTTCTTCCATCCTACAAAGGTTCTACCTTGCGAGGCGGCTTCGGTCACGCCTTCAAGAAGGTTGTCTGCACCATAAGAAACGTCCTCTGCTCCGAATGTCTCCTCTACGAAAAGTGTGTCTATTCATACATCTTTGAGACCCCTCCACCCAAAGCAACAAAGATTATGCGTAAATATAGGGCCGCCCCTCATCCATTTGTGATAGAGCCGCCCTTGGAGAATAAGACAAAGTACCTGCCCGGCGAGGAGCTTCGCTTCGGTCTCATCCTTGTCGGCAGGGCCATTGATTACCTGCCTTACTTCATCTACACCTTCGAAGAGCTTGGTAGACTCGGCATAGGAAGGGGACGCGGCGAGTACGATCTCAGGGAGGTAACCTCTGTCTCTCCGTACGGAGAGACAGAGGTTGTATATTCGGGAGAGGATAAGGTGTTGAAGAGCGACTTGACGAAGGTTGCATTCGGTGATTTCTTGCAATTGCCAAAAGTCAATACAAATACAATTTCACTCAACTTTCTCACCCCTACTCGTATCGTATACAATGGGCACCTTACCATTAACCTTGACTTCCATATCCTCTTGCGAAATCTTTTAAGGAGGGTAGCTCTTCTTTCCTACTTTCACTGTGACGGCAACCCTGACACGATAGACTTTACCGATCTCATAGAAAAAGCTAAAGATATTGATACACTGGATAGAAGACTCCACTGGACCGACTGGGAACGATATTCCGCCAGGCAGGATACTAGAATGATGATGGGAGGTTTTACCGGCAAGGCATCCTTTGAGGGAGAACTTGACGAATTTTTGCCATTTATAAGCATTGGAGAGTATCTACATTTAGGAAAGGGGACCACATTCGGTCTTGGGAAATATGAGATTCTGAAAACCTTGTAGAAAGGTTGTTTTCTTTGTAATATACCCACGAGAGGTGTATAAAAAGCAAATGGGATACAGAGAGGTTCTTGTTTTTGTAACAGGCACTACCCCGCAGATTATAACGGAGACGCTCTATGCGCTACACCACCTCTCTATGCCTGTCAATCCTGACGAAATATACATCATTACCACGACTACAGGTATGGAGGTGGCTGAGAGGGAGCTTATAAATGAGGGGCGGCTGGAGGCGTTCTATGAAGAGTTCGGGATTCCTCCTGTTCAGCTTGAAATAGTGCTTGTTACTAATGGAGAGGGGATAGCCCTGTCTGACATAATAAGCGCGCAGGATAACGAAGACGTTGGGGACTTCATTGTCGCCTTCCTCAAGGAGAGGACGAAAGACCAGGGAGCAAGACTCCATTGTTCAATCGCAGGTGGAAGAAAGACTATGAGCTTCTACCTCGGTACAGCCCTTAGTCTAATGGGAAGGCCTTGGGACAGGCTCTATCACGTTATCATAACGCCGGAATTCGAATCCCATCCCGGCTTTTACTGGAAACCGAAAGAGGAGAGACTCTTTGAGACTAAAAACCGTAACGGAGGCACCCCAAAGAGGCTCAGTACAAAGGACGCTGAAATCACCTTGGCGGAACTACCCTTCATCAGGTTGAAGGGACGCTTTTCCTTTGAGGAAAGAAGCTTCAGGGCACTTGTCGTCGAAGGTCAGGTAGAGATTGACACAGCTTTTATTCAGTTGCCCCTGACGGTGAACCTTACTGAGAGAACTGTTACCGTAGGATCAACAACCATCGAGATGGTTCCCATGCAGTTAATAATATACAATGCCTTCCTCAGAGTTAAGCTAAGCCACTGTCGATACCCTGAAAGAGCGTACTGCATCGACTGCACCGACTGTTTCCCTTACTTGGTGGATCTATCCAGCAGGAGGGTTCTCGAAGAGATGGCTGAGGATTACAGGGCCGCTTATGGTCATAACGTCGGAAGGGTGGATGAATTCCTGCGCCAGTGGCCGGAGGGGCTGGATGTGGAGACGCTGAGACAGCACAGGAGCAAGATCAACAGGGTGATAAAGGAGCATCTCAGGGACGAGACCCTTTCAACCTTTTACACCATCGCGGCTATAGGCAGGCACGGAAACAAGAGACATGGCGTAAAGGTGGAGAAGGGTAAGATAAGGATAGAGGCATAAAATTGCTAGGTGGGTGTTGCTGTAATAAGGAGACCAAGATGGGTGAAAAACAGAAAAGGAAATTTCAGTCGGTAGTATTGGGCGCGTTACTGCATGATGTGGGGAAATTCATGCAGAGAGCTGAGCTTGAGAAGGAATTTCCAGAGATCAAAGAAAACTACGATGAATTTTGCCCGACTGGTGACAGTGGCAGGCCAGCTTACTTACATGCAGCCCATACAGCTTTCTTCATAGAGAGGTTCATACCTGATGGCTTGTTTGACAAAACGGAGTTATACAATGCTGCAAGGCACCATAAAAATCCAACTGGTGATATCTATAAAGAAGCAGACAGGCTGTCTTCAGGCAGTGAAAGAGAGAAAGGGACTAAGGATATTGGTGATAGAGATAACTATAAAAAATCAAGGATGCATAGTGTCTTGGAATATATGACGATAGCCAGCAATAATATGACAACTCCTGGTTACAGGTATGAGTTGGATCCATTGGATGACAATGTGGAAAATTGTTTTCCAACTAAATTAAATTTTCTAAATCCTTGTGAAGGAGAAAAAATTGTCAATTCTTACCGCAGATTGTGGGATGGTTTTATAAAAGACTTGGAAATTATTGATGCCAGTAACATGAACAACTTTGTCATCTCAATCCTCTCTCTGCTGGAGAAGTATACCTGGTGTATCCCGAGTTCTACAGTTGATAGGCCTGATATCTCCCTGTTTGACCATTCTAAAACAACAGCAGCCATTGCTTCTACCCTTTATTTGTACCATTCTGCTGCAGGGGATCTGGATACAGCAAGAATATCTCTCGCAGATGAAACAAAAAAGTTCACACTCCTGGCAGGTGATATCTCCGGCATACAGCGCTATATTTTCGATATTAAGAATGTTGGTGTTGGTGGAACGGCCAAGATGTTGAGGGCAAGGTCATTTTTTCTTTCAGTTCTTTCTGACATAGCTGCCCACAAGCTTCTGCATGAATTTGATTTAACGGTCAGTAACCTTATCATCTCTTCAGGGGGCAAGTTCTATCTGCTACTGCCATATATCAAAGGTAGCAGTATTATGGAGGATATGAAGCTGGTATTTGATAGCTGGTGTGTTAATAATCTGAATGGTGAGGTTGCGGTTAATATAGCCTCTGTGGATTTCAGTTGTAAAGAACTGCTCCACTTCGATGTTCTTTTTAAGAAGGTCAACATAAAACTTCAAGAGCAAAAGAGTTCTCCGTTTAAAAGCTATCTTGTTGAAGAGAGAGAATGGAAAGAGAGTAATTTTATCTTTGATGATGTTGGTTTTGAGGACGAAGAGAGCCTTTGCGCTAGTTGCAGAAAATTCTCCGGCATAAAAAGGCAAGATCAGGATGTGGTGCTGTGTGAGCATTGCAACAATGATGTAAAGCTTGGGAGACAATTGACTAAAGCTGTAAGGATACAGTTGTTTCACGACACCGCTGGGAAATTTAATGTGTTCGATTACTCATTTTCGGTATTGCTTGAAAAAGAGAAGGTATCAAAAGATGCTTACATGATTTATCAAATCAACGATTGGAGCTTTAAGGGCAAGCCTACAGCATTAAGGCCTAAATACTTTGCCAACCACGTGCCTGTATTTGATGAAGCCTTGTGCCGATACTGTGACAAACATGACTGTAAAGAGAAAGAGTATGCCACAGCAGGCAATCCGAAGTTCTTCACATGCCTCGCCCATGCAAGCCGTGGACAGAAAGCCCTGGGTGTGTTAAAGGCAGATGTTGACAACCTTGGATTAATTTTTATTGACGGCTTCAGGTTTGAGGAAAAGGCAATATCGAGAGTAACAACCCTGAGCCGTCAACTGGATTTCTTTTTTACAGGGCGGTTGGACAGTCTGTTGCGCCAGGAGTTTCAGGATGTCTACACCGTGTATGCCGGCGGGGACGATATTCTCGTGCTCGGTCCGTGGAGTCAGGTATTGAAGTTAGGCGTAAGGCTTAGAGAGGAGTTTACTGAATACTGTTGCGGCAATCCAGATTTCACTCTTTCAGCCGGGATGACTGTTTGCAAACCGAGACTGCCAATATACGCGGCGATAGATAGCGCAGATGGACTCCTCGAAAAAGCAAAGCACCAGTCGGCTCTTGGAGAAGATAACCCAAAAGATCAGCTCGCTGTCCTTGGAGACAGCTTTAAATGGGGCAAGGCCAAGAGTCTCCTCAATGAAGCTGAAAAGCTTGCCGGTTGGCAGGAAGAGAAGAAAATATCAATGGGGTTTGTAAGATTACTGTTGAGTTGCGCTGAGATGTATAGGTATTTTAGACTTACAGGCGAGACAAGGCGCCTTCGATTTGCACCCCTCCTGGCGTACAGTATTACAAGGAACATAAATACCAAGGAACAAGCATTGATAAGTTGGATGCAGGACATGATGGATATTAACGATTCAAAGCTCAACAACCTGACCTTTTTGTCTAACTATTCAATATCTATTAACCGGAGATGATCATGGAAGATTGGAAGAAGGAATTGAGCACGCTTTCGACTGGCAGAGGAGGTGAGAAGGTGAAGAAATGTGGCAAATGTGGGAAGCCATTGAGAGATCCAAAGTTTGACCTATGTTATGATTGTGCTAAAAAATCAAGACCTGACATAGGTGCGCCACGAGAAGGCCTCAAGCCAGACTACCTACAAGGGGGATACTTTGACGAAAATGGCTACCTAAAAGAGCGTTACATCATCAAAGGAGGCGATGCAGATAGTATTGCCAAGCGCTTAGGCTTAGAAACGCCAGCCATGACGAATAACCAGTTGCGCAGGTTTTATGGGCATGTCCGTGCAGCTGAAAATCGACTGAGGATGACCAATAACTTTTCTCCAGTCTATTTGGATCTGAAAAAGCTTGAACCCTTAGTTGCCGAAGCTAAAGGAAAAAGAAAAATCCCGGATATTTTTTATGATTTCATGACAAAAAACCTTGATAGTGTGAAAACAAAAGAAGATTTTATTGAGGGATTCATGGAGCACTTCCAAGCCATTGTTGGCTTCTTCACGTTTCATCACCCAAAAAAATAATTATTTAAGGAGGATCGCATGCGTATTAAGTGCTATAAGAAGATAACTGGCAATATTGAGTGCATTACCGGATTGCATATAGGAGGCTCAGCAGACCAGATTGATATTGGAGGGGTAGACCTACCCATTATTAAGCATCCTATTACAGCAGAACCTTACATTCCAGGTTCCTCTTTGAAAGGGAGAATGCGTTCACAGTTGGAAAAACGGCTAGGCAAGGTGGATAGAGAACCGTGCGGTTGCGGAAAAACGGACTGTTTGGTATGCAAGGTATTTGGAGCGCACATGAACACCCGACATGAATTAGGAGGAACAAGGCTCATTGTTAGAGACGCTCATTTGTCCGAGGAAACACGTTCCCAATATTCGAAAATTGTAAATGAAAAGGGGGTTTCGTATCTTGATAAGAAGGTAGAGAACATAATTGACAGAAAAACAGGAACTGCGAAACATCCCAGATCTCAAGAGAGAGTTCCTTCTGGTGCTAAGTTTGATTTAGAATTGGTGCTGCAAATTTATTACGACGTGGATGAAGAAAATGAATTGGTAGCTTTTGTAAAAACAGGCCTAAAAGAAGTGGAAAACACATATCTTGGAGGATACGGCAGCAGAGGATGTGGACAGGTTAAATTTAACGATCTCAAACTAGATGGGATCGCAATAACTTTATGAAGGGTTGATCATGCAATGCTATCGCATTAAGCTAACCGTATCTTCCGCTTTCATCACCCCTTGGCATTCGGATACTATCTTCGGGCATTTATGCTGGGCAGCGGAGAGGCACGGTGTTTTTGATAACTTTACAGGGGCTTCCGGATTGATTGATCTATACTGTGGCGATGCGCCGCCTTTTATTGTATCCGATGCTTTTCCAGCAGGCTTTCTTCCAGTGCCTGTAAACCTTAAAGAGTATTTTAATCGTGAAACCGGCGAAAAGCTCAGCAAGGAGAGGTACTCCTTCCTGAAGAAATTAAAAAGCATAGAATATATCACCGTAGATCAGTTCCGTAGTTACCAGCGTGGAGAACAATTTGATCTTGAGGAACAGACAGGACACATTGTATCAGCCATAACACTGCATAATCAAATAAACCGTCTTACCGGCACTACAGGTGATGCAGGCACTCTTTATGAACTGGATGAGAAGTTCGTGGCAAAGGGGAAGCTCGACTTGTACGTCAGAATTCAAGACGGCTTTAAAGATGATGTCATGAAACTGTTCGATATATTCGCATCAGGAGGATTCGGCAAGAAGAAGTCAACGGGGAAGGGTGCGTTCACCGTTGAACAATTCGAGAGGTTCGATGAATTGGACTCGGTGGAAAAGGCTGATGGTTTTATGGCGCTATCCCACTTTATCCCCTCTAAAAAAGACCCTATTGATGGGGCGTACAAAACTATTGTAAAGTACGGAAAATTAGGAGAGGAGAAGGCCTTGTGCGGAAATCCTTTTAAGAAGCCGTTATTGATGCTAAGACCTGGAGCAATCTTTACAGCAGAAGTCATGAAGCCGTTTTATGGCAGAATGATTGAAAGAATTGCATATGCGGATAAAGATGTCGTGCAGTACGGTTATGCCTTTCCTGTTCCTGTTGTTATGAGGAGGTTATAGGTGAATACACTTTATTTATGCCCATCAGGTGTTTCTGCTAAGCTATATTTTGAAAATACCAAAGGCTATGGCAATGACACTCTGGATAGATATCTTGGTAATGCCGATAGCGCCACTTTACAGAAAGCTTCCGCTGAGTTGAATTCTCTTTTTCATATGGGAGTTCATAAAAAAGATAGGGTTGTGTTCCTGAGCAGTGATACGGATGATGGTGAAACGGTGGCACGCTGTCTGGCGGCTGTCCTGCGCAACAATAAAGAGTGCGAAACAAAGGTTTACCGTATAAAAGGATTGCAGACAGATGATAGGGCAGAATTTGAGAAAACAGGTGTAAGTAATCTGTCAGAGACAATCATTGAAGAGGTAGAGGGTTACAGATACCAATATAATATCGTTTTGAATGCAACGGCCGGTTTCAAGGCGACTGTGCCTTATCTAACGTTTATAGGCATGGTTTTTCATCTACCGATCAGATATCTCTTTGAAAGATCAGAGAGTATTATTGAGTTACCGCCGATACCAATTGATTTTGACCTAGAACGCCTCAGAAAACTTGAGCCGGTCATTGACGAACTGACCAACTATTATGTTTCCCTGGAGGATTTCAGAAAACGTACTGGACTTTCCTTTGAGGAAATGAACAGAGATATAAAGGATATTCTACAAGAGGAAGAAGGTTATGTTGCCTTGCGGCCAACAGGGAAAATCCTTTATCAAAGGTACTTACAATACAAAGGATACAAACTCTTTTATTCTCAAACAGTTAAAAAGAAGCTTGACTCTAGTAGCTACAACAGGCGGACTTTTGAAGAGCTGTTCAGGAAGATGAAAGACCCTGTTCACCTCAAGAGCAAACTTCACCCTGAAATAAAAAAGAAGGGGACGATCGATTTAGATTGCTATAAGGCCGGGTCTACCAATGAACGAATATTTTTTTATATGGAAAAGAACATTGTAAAAATTTGCGATATTTTTATGCACGATGAATATGAGAGAGCGCTTGAGAAGGACGCTCTCTTAAAGGAAAAATTCGTGCATGAATCTTTCAGTGAGGCGCATCTGTGACATTTATTGATCTTTCGAAGTTATACTCAGGCCCCGCAAAACTTTCTGAACTGGATGGCTACATCCAAGAGGTCGCTTCCCTTGCCGGTGAAGGCAACGATATAGTTCTCACCGGGCAGGCCCCTGTGTGGCTCTATCTCAAGGCTGCCCATACTCTTCACGGAAAGGCGAAAAAACTTATCTACAGGTCTCCAGTTACGGGCGATGTGGTGATATTTGATCATTCTCCTTTTTAGCTGGGATGTTTTGCGTGAGTCAGACCTTCCATTGCTCTTTGACAAATGAATAGGAAAGGTTGTGGGAACGTTGTTATCCGTGACACAGGCGGCTTCCTTCCTGTATCATCTCTGTAAGTTCGAATGGAGAGGCAGTAAGAACGCTCTCCACGCACCGGAGTTGCTCATGCGGCGTCTATATCTTGTGGCATACGACATAACGGACGACAGGCGGTTGAATAGCGTCAGGTACTTCCTGAAGGGGTACAGCATGGGAGGGCAGCGGTCGGTCTACGAGTGTTTCCTCGGCGACAGCGAAAGGGAGACTGTTATTGCCGTTCTTGAGGAACTCATCGAGGCGGAGGAGGACAGGGTACACATCTTCTCTCTTGACGGGAGGAGCAGGACTCACATCCTTGGCATTGCCGTTCAGCCTACGGACCCGTCGTTCTTCTACTTCGGCTGAATTTTGAAGATAGTGGGCAGTCCAGGGGGCACCTATGGGAACGCTGTACATTGACAGAAAAGATGTAGAGATACGAAGCGACGGAGGGGCCATCGCCTTTTACACCAATGGAAAAAGAGATGGTGGCGTGCCTATTAAACCCTTCAAGCGGGTTGTAATCTGCGGCAAGGTCACCATCGACTCGACGGTGCTCCACAGGCTTGCAGACGCTAATATCAGCGTCCTTTTACTGTCGGGGAAGAGCCTCCGGTTCAGGGGAATTCTTCACGGCAGACTTCACAACAACGGTCTCTTGCGGCTCAGGCAGTACGAGAAGGCTCTCTCCGAATTTTCGGTGGAGTGGTCGGTGAAACTGGTCAAAGAAAAGATCGCCGCAGCCCTGGAATTTCTCCGTGATGTACTAGAGAGGCGTTCCGATTGCCGGAGTGAGTTATTGAGGGTGTCGACCACCCTTGAAGGGGTTATAGAGAGCCTGGATGAGACGCCGCTATGTGGTAAGGAGCGGCTCAGGGGCCTTGAGGGCGGTGCGGCGGCAGCATTTTTCTCGGCCTACACCGTCATCTTTCCGCCCTCTCTCGGATTTAATAAGAGAAACAGAAGGCCTCCTACCGATCCTGTTAATGCAATCCTTTCCCTTACCTATACGCTTCTCCACTGGGAGATTGTTCGAGAAATCGAGGTGATTGGTCTTGATCCCACAATCGGTTTCTACCATGATTTTGACTATGGCAGAGAGTCCCTCGCCTGTGACCTGATTGAACCTCTAAGGCCTCTTGCCGACAGATGGATATGGAAGCTTTTCAGGGAGAGAAACTTTACCGTCAGGGATTTCAGCGAAGGGGATGAACGGCCCGGCTGTTATCTGAAGAAGGGTGGAAGGAAGAAGTTTTATCTACTCTATGAGCAGTGGGCCGGGGATATGAGAGGTACTATAAGGGAGAGCGTCAGGGAACTGGCGCGGATAATTGCGGACAAGGGGGTGGTGAAGGGGGCAAAGATTGAGGGGGCAAAGATTGATGCGAACACTCTATCTGAACGGGAATAGCCGAATTACCGTCAGGGGAGACGGTCCATCGCTCTTGATTAATGAACTTCAGAGTGCGGACAGGAGAGTTCCTCTCCGTCTCATCGGCCAGGTAATCATAAGGGGCAACATCACCATTGAGTCAAACGTAATTACCCTTCTTGCCGAACACGGGGTTCCAGTGTCGTTCCTTTCCAGCAGGGGTGAGGTGACGGCAACGGCCCTTACTCTCGACGCCAATAGCGACCTTATTCGTGAGAGGGTAGAAAGGCTTTCAAGGTCAGACAAGGGCGCGGATAAGGTTAATGAGTGGCTTAGGGCCGGAAGGCGTAATGCAGAGCGCACTCTCGTGAAAGATCTTATGCCGTCAAAGATAAAGGTTATTTACCGTAATGGCCTGAGGGAGGAGGATTACCGTGACATTATTAAGGATTTTTTGTCTCCTATTGACGTAAAAGGTGAGATAGATGCCGTAGCCAGCATCCTGGATGGGCTTTTTCACGAATTGATGCTCAAGAGTATAACCGACCTTGGCCTTGATCCACATAGAGGTTTCCTTTGCCGATACCAGAATTTCGCTTTTGTAAAGGACCTTTGCTATGTCCTTGAGGCCGAGCGGGACAGACAGTTGTTGCAATTTTTCATGGCGAGGAGCGGAAAAAATTTGTTTGAGATGGAGGAAGGGCACTGGGTTGTGAATGGTGAAGGAATGAAAAATATAGTGGTCCGTTTTGAGAATCACAAAAAGCGTGTACTTTCTTTTGTTGATGTACTTCTCAGCGACTTCTTTGGTATACTCAGGGAGGCATGGATATGAGAAGTAACTACTTGGTCTGTTACGATATCGCCAATCCAAGACGGTTGGGCAGAATATTCAGGCTATTAAAGGGGATAGGTATCCATCTTCAATACTCTGTATTCTACTGCTCACTGACACGGCCTCAATTGTTTGAATTAAAGGAGAAGCTTCAAGAGCGTATCGATCCCAGGGAGGACGATATTAGGATCTACCCCCTTCCCTCCGGTGAGAGGATTACTGCCCTTGGTCAGGGATATCGCATTCCAGACGGAGTTGATCTCTATCTGGAGGGGGGATCGGGCTCAGAGCTCCGATGACGGACTGGAATATGGGGGCTTATCATGTTAGTCAATAGACATAACAAAAGTTGCACAACCGTGCCTGTAACTACTGAAAAGAAGGGAGGTAATTTATGGGGTGCTAAACGAATGAAGACCTTAATAAAAAGGGATTGAGACGTGTGAATAAGCTCGAATGGTACAGATCTCAGGAAACGAATGAAGACCTTAATAAAAAGGGATTGAGACTTGTCTCGTGAAATCATACAATCGCCCACCTTCGAAACGAATGAAGACCTTAATAAAAAGGGATTGAGACATCATGCCAGCTTCGATAGCCAACTGTACCCACTAAACGAATGAAGACCTTAATAAAAAGGGATTGAGACTTGTGTTAGTCACGTCTTCAGCATAAATGTTAAACGAATGAAGACCTTAATAAAAAGGGATTGAGACTAAAAAGCTGAGCATATGCGTGTGCAGATCTAAACGAATGAAGACCTTAATAAAAAGGGATTGAGACTTCGTTATATTAGCTTACTTAATCCTTTTGCAAAACGAATGAAGACCTTAATAAAAAGGGATTGAGACCGGTCCGGTTATACTATAACCGTAAACATCTCCAAACGAATGAAGACCTTAATAAAAAGGGATTGAGACTTACATGATTGCTCTATCTTAGGCATTCTCTCTAAACGAATGAAGACCTTAATAAAAAGGGATTGAGACCTCATCGCGGCTTTCATAAAGGTCGTTGACACCAGAAACGAATGAAGACCTTAATAAAAAGGGATTGAGACTAAGCCACTCTTGTTCTGTTTTGTAGGGTATTCTCTAAACGAATGAAGACCTTAATAAAAAGGGATTGAGACAAAATCGTGCTTATCGCCGATATTATAACGACTATGAAAAAACGAATGAAGACCTTAATAAAAAGGGATTGAGACAAGAGGTGGTATTACCTACGCTGAGAGATTCGGGAAACGAATGAAGACCTTAATAAAAAGGGATTGAGACTAAGTTTAGATATCTTCATAAAGAATCCTCCATAAAACGAATGAAGACCTTAATAAAAAGGGATTGAGACTTACAGGTAACACAAAACCCCTTATAGACTGTTAAACGAATGAAGACCTTAATAAAAAGGGATTGAGACATTGACACACCTCCTTAATGCGCGAAATCAGATATCAAACGAATGAAGACCTTAATAAAAAGGGATTGAGACACTATCTCAAATTCAGACATAATCATTCTCCGAAACGAATGAAGACCTTAATAAAAAGGGATTGAGACTTGTTAGTTGTTTGGTTTGACGGTCTATACGCAAACGAATGAAGACCTTAATAAAAAGGGATTGAGACACAACTGATAGCCTTGTTGAGCGCATATCGCTTCTAAACGAATGAAGACCTTAATAAAAAGGGATTGAGACCTTCTCCGAAATACTCACATATATGGTCGATAAGAAAACGAATGAAGACCTTAATAAAAAGGGATTGAGACTTCCATGATTTTTCTCCTTTTCGGTTTAGGGTTAAAAACGAATGAAGACCTTAATAAAAAGGGATTGAGACTTACAATCCTTTGAGCTAGTGACTTTTTTCTCTGAAACGAATGAAGACCTTAATAAAAAGGGATTGAGACCTGGACTTTTTCAGACGTTTGGCAAGCTCAGCCCAAACGAATGAAGACCTTAATAAAAAGGGATTGAGACTATAAACCTAATTCCCTAACAATAGACCTCAAGAAACGAATGAAGACCTTAATAAAAAGGGATTGAGACACAGCTGTGGTTTTGTATCCAGTTCTATCGTTAAACGAATGAAGACCTTAATAAAAAGGGATTGAGACGATTGTTAACTTGTCTTAATTCTAGCCTATTGCTAAACGAATGAAGACCTTAATAAAAAGGGATTGAGACGGTCGGTCAGGGTGTCAATATAACCATCCTTCCAAACGAATGAAGACCTTAATAAAAAGGGATTGAGACCTTATCTCGACTGCGTAGTTGTATTTTTGTACTGCGAAACGAATGAAGACCTTAATAAAAAGGGATTGAGACTAACCCTAACCATCCTATACTTGATAACCCTAACAAACGAATGAAGACCTTAATAAAAAGGGATTGAGACTCCCTAAGTTGAAGTATCCTCTGCTTGGTCTTAGCAAACGAATGAAGACCTTAATAAAAAGGGATTGAGACGCGTATTATCTCCGTAAACTGTAAACTCATGATCAAACGAATGAAGACCTTAATAAAAAGGGATTGAGACAGGGACTCGACTATTGCAAGTCGCTCCCATGAGTAAACGAATGAAGACCTTAATAAAAAGGGATTGAGACGTTCCTGCAAGTGACGTTTTTCGCTCCATCAAAAAACGAATGAAGACCTTAATAAAAAGGGATTGAGACGATAATAGGCTAAGTTGTAAGCCTCCTGACCTGTTCCAGAAAACCGGTACAGTTTTTGTGCTTAAAACGTGATTGTTTTCGTGTCGTAAATAGTTATAATTATTTGCAACTTGTTAGATGCCTAAGGCGGACTTTCCTCATCTAAATCAACTGTTTTCCTTGTTTTTCAAGGGGTTACCGCAGTGGCATGATTCGCACTCAAAATCCCGTGGGAGAAACCCCGTGTGGGTTCGAGCCCCACCTCCGCCACCAATAAAAGCTCATGTTTATGGCAGGGCCTTGGCAACCTTCCGCCGTCTGCTATTTGTTGGCTCGAACGACGCTGAGCACGACCCCGG